>NZ_JBRIMB010000007.1:0-152447 GCF_052977265.1 Shewanella sp. 0m-8
TAAAGTTATCCATAACCACAAATGAAGAGAATACGATGAATGCAATTAGATCATATTTTTACTTAGATTGGTATTACACCCACATGTGTTCGCTCCGTAAACCGATCCGTTTACGTGGATCTTTTTCTGCTCTAGATAAAGCCAAAGCTTCTTCAGCGCTGTAGTTTTTTAAAAGGGGAATACGGGTTGTTTGTGATACCTAGATTAGATCACAACTCTTTATTGATTAGTATAAATCAGTTTTTTTTGTTGTACGCTCTAGTAGCAAACAGAACACTTGGTTTTTCAAAGGAGCAAGAGTCTAGTGGGTGGTTTGGAAATAAGGGGTGAGGCTAATATGAAGGGAGAATGAAAAAGCCAGAGGCATTCTCTGGCTTTTTAATGACTAGGTTAAATTATTTGTCTTCTTTTAACCACTGAGCAGCGCGTTTAGCGAAGTAGGTTAGAATGCCATCTGCACCTGCCCGTTTAAAGCAAAGCAATGATTCCATAACGATAGCTTTCTCAGCTAACCAACCATTTTGAATTGCAGCCATGTGCATCGCGTATTCACCGCTTACTTGGTAAGCAAAAGTGGGTACAGCGAGCTCAGTCTTGACACGATGAACGATATCTAAATATGGCATGCCAGGCTTAACCATAACCATATCAGCGCCTTCTTGAATATCTAGAGCGACTTCATGCAGGGCTTCATCGCTGTTAGCTGGATCCATTTGGTAGCTATGCTTATTGCCACCTTTAAGGTTTCCTGCTGAGCCAACGGCATCACGGAAAGGTCCGTAGTAATTTGAAGAGTACTTAGCTGAGTACGCCATGATTTGGGTGTTAACGTGACCAGCTTCTTCTAGCGCTTGGCGAATCGCGCCAATACGCCCATCCATCATATCTGATGGCGCAACAATATCTGCACCAGCTTCAGCATGTGATAGTGCCTGTTTTACTAAAATTTCAGTTGTAATGTCATTCATGATGTAGCCGGTTTCATCAATGATGCCGTCTTGACCATGAGTCGTAAACGGATCAAGTGCTACGTCAGTCATCACACCTAACTGAGGGAAGGCTTCTTTCAGTGCGCGCACAGCACGCTGTGCTAAGGCATCTGCATTGTAGGCTTCTTCGGCCATCAAAGTCTTTTTCTCAGCTGGAGTCACTGGGAAAAGAGCGATCAGAGGAATACCTAGTTCCACTAGCTCTTCGGCTTCTTTAAGCAGAAGATCGATAGATAATCGTTCAACACCAGGCATTGAGGCGACTTGCTCTGTGCGATTGTTCCCTTCGAGAACAAACATTGGGTAGATTAAATCGTTAACTGTTAATCGATTTTCAGCCATTAAGCGGCGACTAAATTCATGTTTGCGCATACGACGCATTCTACGTTGTGGGTAGGCACTGGTAATAATATTCACATTAGGCTCCAGACGATGGTGATATTAATCTTGTTCAGGGCTGTATAACTTAATACGGTTACGCCCTTCATTCTTGGCTTGATAAAGTGCTTTATCAGCCTGTTCTAATAACAAGGTGGTATGGTCTTCTGAGGTGACAATTTCACTGCTCACCCCAATACTTACCGTTAGAGGGATGGCATTGCCTTCCCAGTAAATAACGAGTTCATCGATAACTTTTCTAATTGTCTCAGCGACTTGCTCAGCACCAATTTGATCAGTATTGGGTAATATAATAGCAAACTCCTCACCACCAAAACGTGATACTAGATCGGTTGGTCGCTTTAAGTTTTCTTTTAATTTATTAGCGACCACTCGTAAGGCGTGGTCACCAGCAAGGTGACCGTAGGAGTCATTAATTGATTTGAAACGATCCAAATCAAGCATCAAAATTGCCATTGGAGACTGCTGCCTACGGCTAATTCGGCCCTCTGCAATAATACGCCGATCAAATGAATTACGGTTTTTCACGCCGGTAAGGCTGTCTTTTGTTGTCTGTTCGGTGAGCTTTTGATTCGCTTCATTAAGCTCTCTTAAAGCAATCTCTAACTCAAGGGTTCGCTCTTGTACCATTTGGGCTAATTGCTCACTACTTCTGGCTTCAATTCGTAGCGCTTCTTCTTTATTGTCTTTGGCAAGTTTTGCTTGGGCTAAGGCCTCTTTTTGGACTTTCTGTTTAGATAAACGTTCGTCGTTATAGCGGATGGCTAATAGCGCAGCCATAAAAATAACTTCTATGCTTAGTCCAACCAAAAAAGGGGTTTTAGGGTCAATAGTCCAATTGAGCAGGCCTAAATAGATAGCCCCGGATATCAACGCACCTAGCATCATGCCCGCCCAGCCAATCGCAAATAGTTTTGCTAGCTTGTAGCCCTTAATTGCTTGGGTCACCGACATATACATCAGCATAAGGCTTGCAAACATGACGGCGTAAATATTAATAATTAGCGCGGCCGTGTAGTTAAGTAGTAAGCCAAGAAACAGCAGCAATACAGAAAGGGCTGCACTGGAACGGCAGAGCCTTAGCATGGCTTGGTTGTGATGTTTTAGTTGCATAACCTTCTCTGAGAACAGGAAGGCGAACATCATTGATAAGCTTAGCAGGGCTGGTAATGCGTACTCTTGAAAAATCGGCCAATTTGGCCAAATAAATCGAAAGGCTAAGCCGTGCAGGGTCGCGACAAATAGAGTAATAGAAAGTACATAACCTGCATAATAGCTATAACTGAATGAATTGGATGTGATGGCAATCAGTAAACTAAAGATACCAATAGCCATCAGTACACCTATCTGAAAACCATAGAAAATAGACTGCTGCTCCGCATTTTGATAATAAGCGTCGCTGTTCCATAAGGTGATAGGGAGGTACGCTGAGCCAGTCCCCTTTATTCGTAAGTAGAATCTATGGCTATCATGTTGTTGGCTGCTAAAAGGGTATAAAAAGTCAGTGCTTAGAATAGGTCTTTGACTAAAGGGATAGTTATCGCCGACATTTAGCTGCTCCACTAGAGTCGAACGGTTAAAATGGTATAGCTCAATATAATCAATATGCGGGTTGGTTATCGACAAAATCTGCTGTCTAGGTTCATGGTTATGCTGCTTAAGACTGAACCTAACCCAATACGATTTTTGCCCAATCCCTGTGATGCTTTTAGGATCGTATGGTTGCCATTGTCGCTCTGTAAAGTTTACGGCTTGCTGTATGTTCGAGTCTGGCAGTGCCTCAGCAATATATAGCTGAGGTGATAGCTGAACCTCTGTGGTGTGTTGTTCACTGACAAATTGGTGGTTTTCGGCATTGACGATATTAGAAAAGCTGAATAGAGCGATAAGAGCAATAAGCTGAAAGTGAAAAAGCATTAAAAATCCAATCCAAAAAAACGGCGACTATTTTTATAGGTATTATCTGCAAAAGTACTCATGTCTTGTTTTTTTAGATCGGCAATATACTGAGCGATATAAGGTAGATATTTGGGTTCGTTTTTACTCGACTTAGGCTTTGGCCGCATACTTCTTGGTAAAAGGTATGGGCTGTCTGTTTCGATAAGAAGACGATTATCTGGAATATACGGGACAATCGAAGCCAGCTCTTGGCCACGGCGCTCATCACAAACCCACCCAGTAACCCCAAGATAAATATCTTGCTCTATATAAGCTTCGAGAGACTGCATATTGCCTGTAAAACAGTGCAGCAGCGCTGCGGGGAGATCTGTGCGATATTCTTTTAAAATAGCTAAGAAATCTGGGTGAGCATCGCGTTCATGCATTAACACTGGCATTTCTAGCTCAACAGCGAGCGCTAGCTGCTTAGCAAAAACGTTTCGCTGCACATCCCGTGGTGAAAAATCTCGATTGTAATCAAGACCGCATTCGCCTATGGCAATGACGCATGGCGACTGTGCAAGCATACGGATAGTGTTAGCGCTACTTGTTTGCCATTCACTGGCATGATGAGGGTGAATACCTGCAGTGCTATAGAGTTGATCAGGAAACTGCTCACATAGGGCGATAGCGTGCTTGCTTTCATCTAAGTGGCTACCAATAACAACCATAGAAGTGACCGACTGATTAGTCGCATCTTCAATTACACGTTGAATATCTTTTTCAAGCGAGCTGCCGATAAGATTGACAGCTATATCCATATATTGAGGCATTACTTTAGACGCTTTACTCGAATAGTCGTGTTACGGTCATCCGTACCTAGCATAAATGAACCAAAAGCCGCTTTTTCAATAAAGACTTTTTGCCCTGGTTTTATCCGGAAGGTGCGGTTATCTGTTTGTTTCCAGACTTGATCGTTGGCAAATGAAATTTTTAAGGCGCCGTAAGCATCTTTAGATACTTTTGCAACCTCTAGGTAGATCTTGCTTATCTCTTCTTTGTCGGCTTTTTTTACTTGGCCAAAGTCATCATGTGATGTTTTGTTTGCCGTTGATGCGACGGCAGTGGTTGATGCCGCAACGGCGACGGTTTCTGTAACTGGGAGCTGTCCAGTTTTAGTTGAATTTAGTGATGAAGAAAGCTTGTCATAACAAATTAATCGTTCGAGCTTATCTTGAATTGCTGCGCATTGTGTTAACTGAGTTTCAACGGATGCATGGGCGCCGCTTGAGATAAGTAAAGACGCTGTGGTAAGTAGCAATAAGTGTTGCTTGATCATCAATAACTTCCTTTTATTTTTATAAAGCAGGTTTTAGACTGATTTTACATTTTATTAGGCGAATTGAAACATTAATGTTATTGATGGTTTAATGCTGTAAAAACAAAAAAAAGGCACTATCTCTGTTGATTTATAACGAGATAATACCTTTTTATAAGCTTAACAAGAAAGTCTATTGTGACTCAGATTCTTTCTGTTCATCTCCGTCTTCGCTTTCGTCGTCTTGATTACCTTTGCTGTAGAAGCGTGCGGCAATCAAACCTGCTTCAAACAAAATTAGCATAGGAATTGCTAGCATCGTTTGTGAGATAATATCTGGAGGCGTTAAAAGCATACCGATAACAAAGGCGCCAACAACAATGTAAGGGCGTTTCTGTTTCAGGTCTTCAGGTGTTGTTACACCTGCCCAGCATAACAGAATCACTGCTACAGGGATTTCAAACGCTAAACCAAAAGCAAAGAACAACTTTAGAATAAAGCTTAGATAGCTGCTGATATCAGTTGCGACCTCTACCCCTTCTGGTGCGGCACTGGCGAAGAAGCCAAAGACGACCGGAAAAACTATATAGTAAGCAAAAGCGATACCTAGATAAAAAAGGAGTGTGCTACTGGTTAGTAATGGCACAACCAGACGCTTTTCATGCTTATATAGACCAGGTGCGACAAAAGACCACACTTGGTAAAGAACATAAGGAACTGCAACAAAAAACGACAGAACCAGTGTTAATTTAAAAGGGGCAAAAAATGGCGCAGCTACATCAGTTGCAATCATGCTGCTTGATTCAGGCAGAACTTGCATTAATGGGGTGGCCATATAATGGTAGATATCGTTAGCCCAGTAGACTAAGCAAATAAATACCAAAAGAACACTGCCAATTGCTTTTAGCAACTTAGTGCGTAATTCAAGCAAATGGCTAATTAATGGCTGCTGTTGTGACATGGACTACCCGTTAGGTTTGTCTGAATTAGCACTCGTTGTCGCACTTGTCTCTGCAGGAGGGGTTTCTTTGGCTGGTGTATCCTTCGCCGCTGGAACGTCTTCTACTTGATAAGGACGATTAACAGATTGAGCCGCTTCTTTTAATTGATCGATTGAATCCTGTAACTCTGGAGAAAGGTTCTTTAAACCCTGACTCTCTGCATTTTTCAAATCAGAGTGCAGTTGCTCAATTTTAAGCTCTTGCTCTAATTCGTCTTTTACCGAGTTAGCCATTTTTTTCATGGCGCGGATCCAGCTAGAAATTGAGCGCACAGCGGTTGGGAGTCTTTCAGGGCCAAGTACGACAAGGCCCAAGATCCCAATCAGCAGCAACTCCATAAAGCCGATACCGTCGAACATAGTCGATTATGCCTGTTCTTTGCCTTTAGACTCAGCCTTTTTCTCGGCTGTCTCTGCAACTTTTGCAGTTTCTGTCACTTTTGCAGTGTCTGCAGTTGGTTTGTCAGTTGCGTTTTCTTCTAAAGCTTTCTTTTCTTCTTCAGAAGACATTGCGTTCTTAAAGCCTTTAACTGCACCACCTAAATCGCCGCCTAGTGAACGTAACTTCTTAGTTCCAAACAATAATACGACAATCAAAGCAATAATAAGAAGTTGCCAAATACTAATGCCACCCATGGATGAATCCTCTTAATTAGATACTGGTTCCATTATGAACCTTTGGTTATTTAGGTCTAGCTAAATTTTGCGATTCTTTGGTCTAGATCGCCATCCGAGCACCCACAGAGTGATGCCTATGCCAATACTGCCATAAGAGGGCCATAGTGTAGCGTCTTCGTTTAACAAAATAGTGCCACAGATCACTAAAACAGCTGATGTAATTAAAAGATAGTTACTTTTATGAGCTTTTTGCTGATGTTTGAGATACCGATCTAACAAATTATTCTGGTTTTTAGATAGGTTGCGACCCATTTTTAGGTTGTCGTAGATAAGCTCTGGTAATTCTGGCAAATGTTCGGCCCAATAAGGTAACTGTTTCTTAACCTTGTCGGCCATTGCTTTTGGCCCAACTTGCTCCGCCATCCATTGCTCTAAAAAAGGTTTTGCTGTTTGCCATAAGTCTAGTTGTGGGTATAGCTGACGGCCTAGCCCTTCGATGTACAGCAAGGTTTTTTCGAGTAGTACCAGTTGGGGTTGAACAACGATGTCAAAACGCCGAGCCGTTCTAAAAAGCTCGAGTAAAACGTGTCCAAATGAAATCTCATCCAGTGGCTTGTTGAACATAGGCTCACAAACGACTTTTACTGCTTGTTCAAATGCACCGACATCGGTATCTGGCGAAACCCAGCCTGATTCTATATATAACTGAGCAATACGGCGGTAATCGCGATTGAAAAAGGCTAAAAAATTCTCAGCTAAGTAACGCTTATCTTCATCGGTTAAAGTGCCCATAATGCCGCAGTCCAAACCGATATAGAAAGGATCGTTAGGGTGCTCACGGCTAACAAAAATATTGCCTGGGTGCATATCGGCATGGAAAAAGTTATCACGGAACACCTGTGTGAAGAAGAGTTCCACCCCGCGTTCTGCAAGCAACTTTAAGTTAGTGCCTTGTGCCTCTAGCGCGGCTTTATCTGAAACGGGTACACCATCAATGCGCTCCATTACGATAAGGCGGGTAAAGCATAGTTCCTCGTACATATACGGAATATATAACGCATTGGAATCGAGGAAGTTATTACGTAACTTTATGGCATTAAGGGCTTCAAGCTTGAGGTTTAGTTCGCCTTCAATTGTGGTGCGATAGTCTTCAATCACTTCTGCTGGGCGTAAGCGGTTATTGGCACCGAGTAAACTTTCTAAGACAGCGGCTGCTTGCGACATCAAGAGGATGTCAGCATGTACTTTTTGTTCGACATCGGGGCGTAAAACTTTTAAAACCACCGCTGCACCATTAGATTTAAGTGTTGCAGTATGAACTTGAGAGATAGAAGCTGACGCTAACGGTGTATCGTTAAAGTCATCGAAATAGGTTTCAATAGGGGCATTGAGCTCCGATTCTATAGAGGCACGCGCAATGGCTGAATCAAAAGGCGGCACTCTGTCTTGCAGCATCGCAAGCTCTTCGGCCCATTCATCAGATAGTAGGTCTCGACGCGTCGATAGCATCTGGCCGAATTTGATGTAAACCGGCCCAAGCTCCTGCATTGCTAACTTTAAACGTTCACCACCCACTTTATCTTTGTGTTGGTTTCGTAGCCAGAAGAAGCAACCCCTTAACAGTTTGAAGTACCAAGGCGTTAACTTAGAAGGAATTAAATCATCGAGTCCGTAATGCAAAGCAGTACGAATGACGTGATAAGCGCGCCTGATACTTTTTACTGTCATGGTTTCATTTTTACCCTGTTGATAAGTTGGTCTACTCGTGTAGCCATAGCGTCGACATCGACAGCTAAATCATCGATTCTATCACTTAAATGGATATATTCGAGTTTATGAGGAGCGAGCCTATATTCTTCGATTGTGAGCTGGCCAAGGTGTGAGCGAGTTTTACGCAGCACATCTGTCAGGTCATTTTTGGCTTGTTTGAGGCCTTGGCTAAGAAAGTGCGTTGGCGCGTCACCAATATAGCGTGAGATAGGCTCTGCTATGTCAATCTCAATTTGCTGCATATAATGACTAAAGGTCTGTAATAGGCTTAAGTCACCTTCGAGACTGAGTTTATCTTGCTTAATCAGCTCGGTAAGGTTGGCACCTTCAGTCAGCTGGTAAAGCGTAGTGATATCGGCATTCACTTTAGTGGTAACTTCGCCTTCGTAGCGAGAGAAAACTTGGATCTCTTTGGCAAATAAAAAGTAAAGCGGCCAGTTGAGCTGTGATAGTTGAATGCATAAGACCTTGCCGTGAAGAGTACGCAACTTTGCGTAGTCTTCAGGAGATTGCGAGATCAGCTTATTTAAACTGATCTCTATCGCGGCGCAGGCAAGTAATGGCAGGTCACGAGACATAGTGAGTCCAATCAGAATTTATAGCCCTTGTGTAAGGCAACGATACCGTCAGTCATGTTGGTGTAGTTGACTTGTTCAAAGCCCGCATCTTCCATCATCTGCTTTAAGGTATCTTGATCTGGGTGCATACGGATAGATTCAGCCAGATATTCATAGCTGTCTGCATCTTTGGTGATGAGTGATCCCATCTTTGGCAGTACTTTAAAGCTATACAGATCGTAAATTTTACGCATAATTTCATGCTGAGGTTTAGAGAACTCAAGTACCAGTAGCTTTCCGCCCGGCTTTAATACGCGCAGCATTGATGCAATCGCTGCATCTTTATTGGTTACATTTCGTAGACCAAAAGCAATGGTGATGATATCAAAGTGGTTATCAGGAAAAGGCAGTGCTTCAGCGTTTGCTTGCACGTAATTCACGTTGCCTACAATACCTTTATCTCTTAACTTCTCACGACCCACTTTAAGCATTGAGTCGTTAATATCAGCTAACGTCACTTGGCCTGTTTCACCGACAATGCGAGAAAACTTAGCCGTTAAATCACCGGTACCACCGGCTAAGTCTAACACCTTCATACCTGGGCGCGCACCTGCACTTTCGATAGTGAAGCGCTTCCACATACGGTGGATACCGAAAGACATGACGTCATTCATAATGTCGTACTTTGCGGCGACAGAATGGAATACGCCAGCGACCATGTCGGCTTTCTTCTCTGCTTCAATCGTTTTGTAACCGAAGTGAGTGCTCTTTGGAGTGTCCTCTGACATCTATCTATTCCTATAACGTTAGCAATTAAATTGTTGCGATTGTAAGCCATTGAACTGGATTGCTGAATCTTTCATCTACCACTCTGTGACGAAGGTTAACTATCCATCAAATGATAATAAAAAAATGAGTGATGACGCAGGCTATCGCAAAATTGACAGCGCATTACACCACAATCTTTACCAATGTTGAATAATTATTACTGGCTATAGAGCATTAATACGTCCGCTTATGTAGGAGTAGATCAATTCACTAATGCTTTGGCCTGTTTCGCGGTGGCCAGCTTCTGCTCCTGCAACATGGCAGCAAGGCGCCGCTTCTGCTAAATGCAGGTAGGCGCTTGGGCAATGTTTGGCGATATAACTGACATAATGCAGTGCATCGAGTAACGGTACACCAGCGGCGGTGGATGCACTGCTTGGCATGTTAGTGATGGCGTCAAGATCGAGCTCTATAGCTACGGGAAGTTGGGTGTTATTAAGATCTTTGCTTATCGTTTTTAATGCTGTTTCTAGGCTGATCTCACGACGAACCCAGATCTGCTGCAAGCTATGCCAATGGCCACCAAAAGCTTTTAGTTGCTCGAGTGTCGTTTCGCTATTTTTTAGTTCATGTAGGCCAACTACATGATAATAGCCTAGTGCCCCCGACGCTGCTGCGTAGCTAAAACCATTACCACTATGGCGGCCTTCTTTAGGCCTAAAATCTGAATGTGGATCCATATTCACCGCCGCGATAGGGCGTTTAAATGCACTTTTTGCAGCCATTAATAAGCCGTAGGCATTGTTATGCCCGCCTCCAATGACGATAGGTTCGAGTCCGGCGCTAAAGACCTGAGACAGAATTAGCATGACTCGCTCGTCCAATAGCTCGACATTGTTGCGTAACTCATCAGCTGACGCGCTATTAGGAAGCTGAAGATCTTGGGTATTAATTTGCCCTAGTACTAAGCATTGTTGGCCACAGAGGAATCGGTTTGACTGCAGATTAAGAAATTGGCCCATGGCGCTATCAAATGCATCGGTTGCGCCTCCTCTGCCTAAATTAGCCCGAGGACCAATATCCTCTCCTATTCCGATAAGAGCAAAGCGCGCACCATTTTGTTTAGCCAGCGCCAAATTACTGCTGAGATCTAAATTGTGATCCGCAAGCTGAACTCTTTGTCCTAGCTTGGTTTCGCCATCGCGTGTATTGAGCAGCGTCAGAAGTGTGGCTTGGTTGAAGAGTGTCAAATGCTGCATGTTATTATTCTTATTGTTAGCTCTGATAGCCGTTAGTTTAAGCGGATTAATCCTATTCGCAAGTAGGGGAGAGAGGTATAGAGCTTAACGGATAAATACAGGCACAAAAAAACCAGTCACTTAGGACTGGTTTTTAAATCATCTTGAGCTGGCTCGAGACTGAAATAAACGAACTAACTTTATAGAACTGACTTTATAAAATGGCTCAATAGCGCCTGTTCTCTATCAGATTAGTCGATGTCTAGCGGCTCTGGTGAAAGAATGATACCAGTGTTGTCAGCATAGACGTGATCGCCTGGTAAGAAAGTTACACCACCAAAGTTTACCGGGATTTCTAGTTCACCCACTGCATTGCTGTCAGCGCCAACAGGAATCGAGGCTAATGCTTGGATACCAATGTCTAAATCCTCTAGTGCATCAACATCACGAACAGTACCGTAAACGATGATACCTTCCCAGTTATTAGCTACAGCGACTTCTGCAATTTTGGCATCGAGAAGTGCACGGCGAAGTGATCCACCGCCATCAATTAATAGTACTTTACCTTCTCCATCTTCTTGAACGGCATCAATGATAAGGCCATTGTCTTCAAAACATTTAATGGTGCTAATTGAGCCACCAAAAGAGTTACAACCCCCGAAATTACTGAACATGGGTTCGACAACATCAACAACATCGATATAAGTGTCACAAAGTTCTGAGGTGTTGTATTCCATAAGAACACTCCTGATAGATAGAGATGCTCAGAAGTCCGAGCAAGCAAGTAGTTTCACTCAGTATATAAGGGATTCTTAAAAAGAAAAGTGTTATCAATCACGCAATTGTCTATTAAGGCAGCGTTTGAGTTTGTTGTAGTAATTTTTCTCCCATTTGTTCAATAAAGCCACAAAAACATGATTCAAGTCATTATATGACGTTTTATTATTACAATTAGTGGCTATGTTTGTTAGCATGTTGTCAGATAATTTAACTTAAACTCTAATTTTTACCCGCTTTAGGGGCAAGGATCCCCCAGCTAGCTTAGGGAAGGCATAGGGCCTAAAAAAGGTGCCTTATGGAAGCTGTTAATACTATTGAGATCATCGGCTATGCCGCATCAGTGATGGTGGCGATTTCACTTATGATGAAAGACATTATTTGGTTGAGATGTCTTAACTTTACCGGATGTTCGCTGTTTGTCATTTACGGCGCATCAATTGAAGCATGGCCTGTAGCGGGTATGAATGCTTTCGTTGCCTGTATCAACATATACCATTTATTAAAGCTTTATCGTAATCGTAATAATGCTGAGCTTGCCTCTGAGTAGTCTGCAAAACGCCTATTAAACCAGCCTAGTGTACTTTGCTATCGGGCTGGTTACCTCCGTTTGTTTATTCCTATCCTTACTTCCCATCGTTACTTCCATTGTCATTTGTCATTGCATTCGCTTATCTGACGTTATTCATTGTGGTTATACACGCTAATTGTAAGCTCACCTGGCCGTTATCGCGTTCATTCGCTCAGACTTAATTAATGTGTGTCATAAAACTTTAGATAAGTTGTCACCGTGGTGTCATGGAGTTTTCATAGCTTGCCAATGATATAAGAGCGTAAAAATAATTGGGAGGTAATGATAATGGCTTCGATAACGACGTTAGATAGATCCCTTTACCGTTATATAGTCCAGCAAGGTCAGCAGCACGGGCTGCAAAAGTGGGCGCTTTCCCTATCTGCATCTGGCAACGGTCCAGTGTACCTTTATATGGCGGTGATATTTCTCATCATCGATAGCAAAGGTGAGTATCTGCTTAACTCGATGATTGCTGCATACCTTGTTGAGTTACCGTTGTATTTTGCACTCAAGAATATGATCCGCAGGCCTCGCCCTTGTCATGCCTTAGCTGACGGTGTGGCAAGCTTTGAACCCGCAGATAAATTTAGTTTGCCATCAGGTCATACCGCAGCGGCATTTGTTATGGCAACCAGTATCTACTTTATTTACCCGCAACTTTTTTACATCGCCGTAGCTTGGGCTTTGGCTATAGGTCTCGCTCGGGTGGTGCTGGGTGTGCATTACCCACTCGATATTGTTGCAGGCGCATTGCTGGGCATCGTCTCTGTATTACTGAGTCAGCAATTTATTTAGGAGTGTCATGTGCGAATTCTTTATGGTGTTCAAGGTACGGGGAATGGTCATTTAAGCCGCGCCAGGGTGATGGCAAAAGCCCTTCAGCGACAAGGTGTAGATGTTGATTTCTTTTTTTCTGGTCGCTCATCAGAGCAGTTCTTTGATATGCAATGTTTTGGTGAGTATCAGGTTCAATCTGGGCTGACATTTGCCACTGCAAATGGTCGAGTGAGTGTGGCAAAAACCGCAAAACAGAATGCCTGGTTTGGCTTTATTAAAGACATTAAGAATCTAGACTTAAGCGGTTATGACTTAGTGCTCAATGACTTTGAACCAGTGTCAGCCTGGGCCGCAAAAAATCAAGGCATCCCTTCTATCGGGATTAGTCACCAAGCCGCATTGAACTACCCCGTCCCTAAAGTGGGTGACAGTTGGTTTAATGAGGTCATGTTAAGTTATTTTGCGCCTGTGGATATTGCTTTAGGGTGTCACTGGCATCACTTCGGCTTTCCAATTTTACCGCCGTTTGTCGAGGTGGATAAAGTGCAGAAACAACTAGCACACAAGATCTTAGTCTACCTCCCCTTTGAATCACCGAATGAGATCATAAAATTTCTTACCCCCTTTAGCGACTATACCTTTTTGGTATATCACGCATCTACAGCTCGCCATCCTTTGCCCGAGCATATTCAGTGGCATGGTTTTGATAGAGCTGGTTTTAAAGCGGCGATGGCAAGTTGTGGGGGGGTGATTGGCAATGCGGGCTTTGAGCTTGCCAGCGAAGCATTAACACTGGGTAAAAAGTTATTGATTAAACCTTTATTAGGGCAATTTGAGCAGCAGTCTAACGTGGCAGCGCTAGAGCTGTTAGGCGCGGCAGAGTGCATGAAAACACATTTAGATCCGCATGCATTAAGGCGTTGGTTAAAAGACCCCATGCCAGAAGCGATTCAATACCCAGAAGTGGGGGATGCGCTAGTCACATGGTTACTGCAAGGGAATTGGAGCCAGCCCGAGGTATTATGCAAAGCACTATGGGACAACGTAAGCTTACCAGTGAGTTGGCAGAAAAAGAGCCCCTAGCCTGAGCAAGGTGCCTAGTATGCTAACAAAGGCGTATAATAAAAACATCAATCGCCTGAATGTAAACTAGACCAACAAAACTATGCAGCTAAAACCACTCGCAAAAGGGCGCTTCCATTCTTTATGGGAGCAAGAGCATGATGCTATTGAGCAGATTATGCGAGAGTGCATTACTGAGACCAAAACTGTAGCAGCGCAGCACAAGTTGATGCAGCAAGGTCAACAGGTTAATGCGTTAATCCTGGTGCCTCATGGACGGATTTCTATGGGCTATACCGCCAGAAATGGCCGCAGCTTTCAGTTGGGGACCATGACCTGTGATTCACAGCTATTTGGCGAAATGGAGTTCTTTACCGATTATCTATGCCAGCTGGATATCATTGCAGAGGAAACGTTAGAGATCTCGATTATTAATGGTGACAAGCTGCAACAGGCATTGCTCAAAACGCCGCAGTTTGCACTGTTTTTTGCCAGTGCAATAGCCATCGATTATCAGGACACAGTCGATATTTTTACCCGCAGAATGCTCTATCCGATAGCGTATAACATCGCCTATGATCTTTATCATCAGTATTTAAAAGACCAGCCGGTAGAAGGGTTTACTAAATGTTATTTAGAGGCGGAGCGCTTTGCGACAACTGACAGGGTTTATCGCCGTGCAGTCAAAAAACTCGAAGATCTTACACTAATAAAGCGAGAAAAAGAGGGGCTCATCATTTGTGATTTAGAAGGGTTGAAAGCGTTTATTGAATAGCTCTAAACCTATATGTAGGTTTAGAGCTATTATGTGCAAACTGAGCCTGAGCTTTATGCTGTTTGTTGAGTTAACGCGACTTTTTGGCGATTAGACAGTATCAACATTGCAATGATAAGCGCGTAGATAACCGGAATTGCGTACATGACGGTTTGTAGTCCGATAATGCTTTCAAATAGTGAGCTTATAGCTGGGCTGAACATTGCGCCAGCACTACCACTAATTAAGATATACGACACATTTCGGCTACTGGCATTTTTCACAAACGATACACCGTAAGCGATAAAGGCGTTATACAGTGCGGCACAAGCAAAACCATAGCCATAGGTTAAATAGCCAATCCAGTTTAAGTTATCTGTGGTGACGATAAGACTGGTAATGACTAATGCCAGTGAAATCATACCCATAATAAAGTGTTGGATTTTAACTCTCGATACAATCACTGTTGATACTAACGCACCCACTAAAGCAGCTGACCAGTACTGAGTGATGATGTTACCGGCTTCTTCAAATGGGATGTCGAATTTAGTCTTAACGAACATCGGCGCCCAAGTTAGGAAGGTATAAAGCGCTAACATACCAAGAAATAAGCCTAAACCGCCGCTAATAATGCCTAGGTTCCACTCCGATTGATCTTTGCTTGTGGCAGCTTCGCCCTTAGTTTCACAAAGCTCGAAGTTTGTGGCGAGTGCTATTGCTGCTGTAGCGAGTGCAACAATACCAACGGCAAGGTAGCTATAACTCCAAGAAAGTGCATTGCTTAGTGCGTAGGTCGTGATCAGTGGGAAGACCACACCTGCCACGTTAAAGGTGGCATCTTGCACGACTAGCATGGTGCTTTGAATTTTATCTTTCCATACCGATACCACTATCGTACCCGCAATACAAAGGCCTACACCGCCACAAAGGCCGATCACCGTCATTGCGACCATCACGATGCTCAGTGAGCCGGTAAAGTGAAGGGCTGCAGCGCTCAGGGCAATACTGACATAACTGAGTAGGGTGATACGCTTTATACCAATCTTTTCAATTAAGAAAAAGGCAGCAATAGTACCGGCTAGCGCGCCGCCATTAAGCAGCGAGAAGATGGAAGCGACTTCATTTACGTTGGCAGAGAATTTTTCGCTAATCGGTTCAATTAGCATACCGAATTGGGTTGCAAAGCCTGCCATCACGAAATTGGCTAAAAAGCTGAGCAAGGTTAGAGATATTTTGTTTTTCATCATCTATTCCTATTGTTGCTGTATCACCAGCTAAAAACGAATCATTAAAAAGAAAGCCGCTGGAAGCTAGGCTTCGAGCGGCTTATTTGAGTCTTATTGACAGGCTGTTTCTAAGGCCAGCTCAATCATTTGGTTAAAGGTGAGCTGACGCGCTTCTGCACTGGTCTCTTCGCCAGTTAAGCAGTGGTCAGAAACCGTTAGAATCGCGAGTGACTCAAAGCCTTTGTGGTGGGCAAGGCCGTATAGACCCGCCACTTCCATATCGACGCCTAATACGCCAAAACGTTCAAGAGCTGGGATCATATCTTCATCAGGATCGTAATACATGTCACCACTAAATACGTTACCGACTTTAACGTTGATCTGCTTTTGTTGTGCGATCATATAGGCTTTATGCAGTAGGTCGAAGGTTGCCGAAGTGGCCATCTGATAGCCACTGCTACGCTTAGCGTTAGTGGGTGAATCAGTACCCGCTGCTTGAGCTAGAATTACGTCATTAATTTTAACGTGTTGCTGAGTCGCGCCAAGGCTACCGACTCGAATAATGCGCTTTACCCCAAAGTCAGCAACAAGCTCATGGGCGTATAGCACCATAGATGGAATACCCATACCGTGGCCCATTACCGATATGCGCTGGCCTTTATAGAAGCCGGTGTAACCTAGCATATTACGGATGTTGGTTACTTCAACAGCATCTTCTAGAAAATTCTCTGCGATGTATTTGGCGCGAAGTGGATCGCCCGGCATGATGATTGTTTCAGCAAAATCGCCTGCTTTGCCATTGATATGTGCAGTCATGAGTTATCCTCTTTTTTGATTGCAGCAGATAGTAAATCTCGATGCGGTATGTATAGAGGACATAAGTCCGCATAGGCTGAAATATGCGCATTTTTTTGTATTTGCTCACAGAAAAGTGGCGGGTATAGGCAGAGTTTTGTGATTTGAACGAATAACTACAGTCGAAAGAGAAGATGTAGATCACCTAAAAGGCTTTAGGCGATCTCGTAAAACGTACTACTTGTGATACTTCACAGTCATATCGATTAATGGTTCACGACTGGCTTTTGCCGCGCGTAGACGAGCAAGATACTTTTCCCACAGCTCTATTTGGTGGGTGGCAAGATCGTACAAGACTTTCCAAGAAAACAAACCGGTATCATGGCCATCATCAAAGACGATTTTTACCGCATAGTTACCAACAGGCTCGATAGCGGTGATGTTGACGTTTTTCTTGTGGGTCACCAGTACTGGATTACCGTGGCCATGGACCTCAGCCGAAGGCGAGTAAACCCTCAACATCTCACAGCTCAACTGAAAGGTTTCACCATTATCGAATGTCATCTCAAGCTGGCGAGATTTGCGTTTCAGCTTAAGCGCTTCAACATTTGGGGTGTTGTTATCTTGAGTCATCTATTAACCAAAATGATTTAGAGAGTATTGAAAATACAATAGCGGTTAAGCACAAGATTGTCCTTAACCGCTATCACTTATTTTGCTATTGCAGTGGCTCGTTTTCTAAGTTTAACTTAGAGAATGTAGCGACTTAAATCTTCGTCTTGAACTAAGTTATCTAGGCTTGCTTTCACGTATGCGGCATCAATAACCGTCACTGAACCAGACTTGTCAGAAGCTTCATAAGACAACTCTTCCATTAAGCGTTCCATAACAGTGTGAAGACGACGTGCACCGATATTTTCTGTGCGCTCGTTCACTTGCCATGCCGCTTCTGCAATACTGTCGATACCATCTTCAGTAAATTCAATCGTGACACCTTCTGTCCCCATCAGAGCAATATATTGCTCCGTCAGCGACGCATGCGGCTCAGTTAGAATGCGTTTGAAATCACCTGCTGACAGCGCATCTAACTCGACACGAATAGGTAGGCGGCCTTGAAGCTCAGGGATAAGATCCGAAGGCTTAGACATCTGGAAAGCACCAGAGGCGATAAACAAGATATGGTCGGTTTTTACCATGCCGTGCTTAGTATTAACGGTACAACCTTCAACCAGAGGAAGTAGATCGCGCTGAACGCCTTCACGAGACACATCAGGGCCTGATGATTCGCCGCGCTTACAGATCTTATCGATCTCATCAAGGAACACGATGCCGTGTTGCTCAACCAGTTCAATGGCTTGCTCTTTAAGATCTTCTTGATTAACCAGTTTAGACGCCTCTTCTTCAATCAATAGCTTATAAGCTTCTTTGATTGGCATCTTGCGACGCTTGCTGGCACCAGGTCCCATGTTTTGGAACATGCTTTGTAGTTGGTTCGTCATCTCTTCCATACCTGGAGGAGACATGATCTCGATACCAGCTTGCGGCGCGGCAACATCGATCTCAATTTCTTTGTCGTCTAGCTGACCTTCACGTAGTTTTTTACGGAAAATTTGACGAGTTGCGCTGCTATCCGTTTTTTCGCTATCCCAATCTTCTTTCGGCTTAGGTAGCAAGGCATCTAAAATACGCTCTTCAGCAGCTTCTTCTGCGCGGAATTTACATTTTTTGATCTGCTCTTCGCGAGTAAGCTTGATAGCTGAGTCGGTTAAATCACGAATAATCTGCTCGACTTCCTTACCGACATAACCCACTTCAGTAAATTTAGTCGCTTCGACTTTAATAAATGGCGCTTTTGCTAGCCGAGCTAGGCGACGAGCAATTTCAGTTTTACCTACACCTGTTGGACCAATCATAAGAATGTTCTTTGGCGTGACTTCTTGACGAAGATCGGCAGGAAGCTGCATACGACGCCAGCGGTTACGTAGGGCAATGGCCACTGAGCGTTTGGCTTTTTGCTGGCCAATAATGTGGCTATCTAGCTCATGAACAATTTCACGTGGTGTCATCTCAGACATAATCTTTCCTCATGCTTTGCAGCATTTTTCGTATAAACGAATGAATCGTTTAGTACTTTTTATTTAGTGCGTGGTACTGAGCGCTAGGCTTAGTACTTTAATTCTTCGATAGTCTTAAATTGGTTGGTGAACACGCAAATGTTACCTGCAATTGTCAGCGATTTTTCAGCGATTTCGAGTGCACTTAAATCGGTATTTTCAAGCAGTGCAGTCGCAGCTGATTGGGCAAAGGCGCCACCAGAACCTATCGCAATAAGATCATTTTCAGGCTGAACAACATCACCATTACCGGTAATGATCAGTGAAGACTCTGTATCGGCCACGGCAAGTAATGCTTCAAGCTTGCGTAGAACTTTATCTGAGCGCCAGTCTTTAGCCATCTCGACAGCGGCACGCATAAGGTGACCTTGATGCATCTCGAGTTTAGCTTCGAAACGCTCGAATAGGGTGAATGCATCGGCGGTACTGCCAGCAAAGCCCGCAAGTACCTTGTTGTGGTACAAACGACGAACTTTTTTAGCATTGCCTTTCATAACTGTGTTACCAAGAGAAACCTGGCCATCACCGGCGATAACAACTTGGTTATTTCGGCGTACTGATACGATAGTGGTCACAATAAATCCTCTTCTCTAGCCAGAGGCGGTCTGCCTGCTGGTTGACGATAATAGAGATATGGGGATGCGTGAGTAAATATCAAGGGTAGATAGGGTACTGGCATAAAAAACGCTGCACAGGGCAGCGTTTTAAATTATTGCTGGTGGGCGTTAGCCTTCCCAGAGCCAGATTTGGCAGCCGTTAGTGCCAGAGTTTTGCAACACGTGACGCTGCCTTTCAGCATCACGTTTCTTGTCATAAGGCCCTAGAACCACTTTGTACCAAATGCCACTGGTGCCTTGGACTTTTCGAACTCGAGCCTCTAGTCCTTGGAAAGCGATTATCGCTTTTAGCTCATTAGCCTGTGACTCTTTTCTAAATGAGCCACATTGCATCTGATAAGGACGCTTAGGTTTAGTCGATACCTCAGGAAGGTCTACTTCGACCTTCTTGTTTTCTAACTCTTTAAGATAGGTCCATTCCTCTTTCGGTGCAGGAGGAAGAGCATCAGGATCTTTCTTTACTGGTTTTTTCTTTGGCTGTTCGACAACCACAGGTGTGGTTGCTGGTTCATCATTGCTGCTTAATATCCACAGTAAATAGCCAAAGCCGCCAACGCCTACAAGTGTGATAAGCAACAGCAGAATCGGAAAGCGCTTAGGGGCGCTTCCTTTTGAGCTCTTTTTGCGAGCGCTGTTCTTACCTTTTCGAGCAGGCTTACGGTTTGCATAATCACGATTTGTCATGAGCTGGAGGTTACATCCGTTCTAAGGTTTCTAGGCCAAGAAGATTCAGACCCTGCTTCAATGTCTTAGCGGTTAGCTGAGACAATAGTAGGCGGCTTTTCTTCGACTCTTCTGTTTCGGCGGCCAATACAGGACATGCTTCGTAGAAACTTGAAAAGGCACCAGCCAGCTCAAATAGGTAGCCACAAAGTGCATGGGGCTGCCCTTTGTTGACCATACGCGCCATTACTTCACCAAATTGAGCCAGCTTAGTCCCTAAGTCTTTCTCTTTTTCGTGCTCTAGAGTAATTGTTGCATCGCTTAAGTCAACGTCTTGAGCGCGCTTGAAAATACCCGCTACACGTGTGTATGCGTAGAGTAGGTAAGGCGCGGTGTTGCCTTCAAAGCTCAGCATCTGCTCGAAGCTGAAGATATAGTCACTCGCGCGGTTCTTTGAAAGATCGGCATACTTAACTGATGCGATACCCACAACGCGAGCAATTTCAACTAGTTCAGCTTCATCCATATCTGGGTTCTTGCTACGAACCAATTCTAATGCGCGCGTATCGGCTTCATTTAACAGATCGATTAACTTAACAACGCCGCCAGAACGGGTTTTGAATGGACGACCATCTTCGCCGTTCATGGTACCAAAGCCCATGTGCTCAAAGCTCATGTCTTCACGAACAAACTTAGCTGTTTTAGCTAGCTTAAATACTTGTTGGAAGTGAAGCGCTTGGCGTAAATCCACAAAGTAAAGCGCTCTGTCAGCCTTAAGGACGTTAGAGCGGTAGCGCATAGCTGCTAAATCGCTGGTGGCATAGAGGTAACCGCCATCGGCTTTTTGAATAATAACCGGTAGAGGCTCGCCTTCTTTGTTTTTAAATTCGTCCTGGAATACGACTTTTGCACCGTTACTTTCTGACAGTAAACCCTGAGCGTCTAAGTCGGCAACGACTTGTGCTAAGTCATTGTTATAAGCGCTTTCGCCACGAACGTCTGCACGGGTTAGGCTCACACCTAAACGCTCGTATAGTTCATGACAATGGCTTAGCGAAATATCGTTAAATTCGCGCCATAGCTTGTTGCAGTACTCGTCGCCTGATTGCAGTGCAACCACTAACTTACGAGCGCGAATGGCAAACTCTTCTGATTCATCAAAACGCACTTTAGCAGCGCGGTAGAATGTCTCTAGATCAGACAACTCCATCTTGGCTTGCTCGCCGTTGGCTGCACGCAGCTCTTCCATATAGGCAAGTAACATACCGAACTGAGTGCCCCAGTCACCAACGTGGTTTTGACGTATAACCTTGTGACCCATAAATTCTAGGGCGCGCACTACACTGTCACCAATAATGGTTGAGCGCAGGTGACCTACGTGCATCTCTTTAGCAAGGTTAGGTGAAGAGTAATCGACAACAACCGTTTGTGGTGTTGGTAACTCAAGACCAAAGTGATCGCTGTTGAGTGCTGCCATTAGCTGGTTAGCAAGGGCGTTATCATCGATAAAGAAGTTGATAAATCCAGGACCTGCAATTTCAACTTTTTCGACATGGCTTGATGTCGGCAAGTTATCAATTAATAGCTGAGCGATTTCACGTGGGTTTTTGCCCGCAGCTTTAGTTAGCATCATTGCCAAGTTAGTTGCAAAATCACCGTGGCTTTTATCTTTCGTTCGGTCAACTTGAATACGAGCTTCAAAGTCAGCAGGAACAATCCCTTGTTGTTTAAGAGCATTTAAAGATTCAGCGAGTAAAGATTGAGTATGTGATTTCATTGGCGTTTAATCGACACTTACATAAAGAAAAATAATTAGGGGTAACCGACTATTTTAGCCGCTAGTGGTGGTGAATTACTATCCTCTAGCGAACTTTTTCTGCTTTGAAGCCGATAAAGTCGATTTAAAGCAGATCTTGTGGGTCTCTATCTATGCTCCAACGACATTTTTTAGCCAGTGGCAGCTGTTCGATTTGTGGCAATGCACGCTCGAATTCTAACTGGAGTCTGTTACGGTTTTTTGTCTGGAATAAAAGCTGGCGGCGATACTTACCCGCTTTTCTGTCAAGCGGCGCAGGCATGGGGCCAATCACTTCACACTCTTCATCTTGCGGTAGTAGGGCACCAATTTGGCTTAACAGGTTGTCAGCATCAATAGCCTGATGAGCTTCAGCACGAATTAAGATCATATGCCAAGCGGGTGGCAGTAGTGCTTGAGTACGCTCAAATAACTGATTGCGAGCAAACTCACCATAACCTTTGTGCATCAACTCTCGCAGCATGGCGTTATCGCTCTGATGGGTCTGTAGCAATACCGTGCCGGGCTTAGTGGCTCGCCCTGCGCGGCCGGACACCTGAGTATAGAGCTGGCCAAATCGCTCAGGCGCTCTAAAATCGGCGCTAAATAGCGCACCATCTACATCCAATAAGCCCACTAAGGTGACATCAGGAAAGTGATGGCCTTTCGCCAGCATTTGGGTGCCAACTAAGATTTTGTACTCACCCTTGTGGATCGCATTAAGGTGCCCTTCGAGTGAGCCCTTATTACGAGTGGTATCTCTATCTATTCGTACCACCGGATGATTGGGGAACTCTTTTTCTAAAAATGACGCAAGCTGTTCTGTGCCCACGCCTTGGCCTGCAAGCATGGTACTGCCACAGCTATGACACTGTTTAGGAATGGCGTATTGGTTGCTACAGTGGTGACAACGAATTTCGCCTAAGGCTTGATGCACGGTAAAGAAGGCATCGCAGCGGTCACACTCATGTAGATGGCCACACTCATGGCAGATAAGTGCAGGAGCAAAGCCACGACGGTTCAAAAATAAGATAACCTGGTTGCCAGCGTCGAGATGAATGCGCATCTCATTCAATAGCGCGTGAGACATCCCTGAGCGTAGCGGCTGATTGCGAATATCGATAATGCCCTGGCGCACTTTTTCGGCAGCGCCGGCGCGTTTTGCTAAATGCAGATGTTGATAGCGGCCGCTGAGCGCATTTTGTAGTGTTTCAAGTGATGGCGTGGCCGTCCCTAAAAGCACTGGGACTTGTTCAAGATGGCCGCGCATAACGGCTAAGTCGCGGGCGTGATACCCCACACCTTCTTGCTGCTTAAAGCTAGAGTCGTGCTCTTCATCTAAGATGATCACGCCTGGATAAAGCATCGGGGTAAAGAGCGCGGAGCGGGTACCGATAATAATCGCAGCCTCACCAGATCTTGCTTGTCGCCACGCATCCAGCCTTTGATTGTCGGTAAGACCTGAGTGAATGACGGCCACTTTAACGTTAAATCGGCGTCTAAAGCGATTGATGGTTTGTGGGGTTAGACCAATTTCGGGCACTAAAACCAGTGCCTGTTTGCCTTGTTTTAATACGGTTTCAAGCATGGCTAAGTAGACTTCCGTCTTACCTGATCCGGTAACGCCTTCAAGTAAGGTGCAATGATAGCCTGACTGCTGGGTCAAGGTGGCGACAGCAATGGCTTGCTCTGGGTTAAGCTTGTGCGGCTCTTCTGTCATTTCAAGTTCGGTGCGCCAGCTTAAGTCTGTCGCAAGTATGCGGCTTTTCTTTTCAATCCAGCCTTTATCATCTAGTGCTTTGATTGCGGCTTTGCTTAGCTCTAAGCTGGTAATGTCACTGAGTTCTATGTCGCGTTCACGCAAGCTGTGGAGTAGCTTTCGCTGTGCAGGGGCTCGATTGAGCTGATTGATATCAGCCTCTTTGCCTGCATCGGTTAGCGTCCAGTATGTGACGCTAGATTCTTTGACCTCTGCGCCTTTACGTAGCGCAACAGGAATCGCCTGCGATAACATTTGCCCTAGGCTGCAGAAGTAATATCTTGCGGCCCAAGCAGTTAATTTATAAAGTGAATCTGGCAGTAATGGCTCAGTATCAAGAATGGCCACAATCGGTTTTATCTGCTTAGGTGGAAGTGAGCAGCTATCACTGGTTGCCGTAATAAGGCCGATGAGTTGTTGGCGACCAAACGGAACTTGAACACGCATGCCTTTTTGAGGCGTAATGGTGATATGTTCAGGCACTTGGTAGCTAAAGTTTTGTCGCATTGGAACGGGCAGGGCGACCTCAACAAACAAAGGCATAGTATTACTATTTAGAAGGGAAGTTAGCCTTAAGTGTACCGAGCGAGTTTCATCAGAGCTAGCGGCAATTGATTTTATTGCGGATCAAACATACTCGCTGGCCTTTTGAGAGGGTGCATTGGGATGATTTTACTGTTACTAATTGGTATTAGCTTAAGCTTGATTAAGCAGGCTTATTCAATTGGTTGGAATAATGATTAATAAAAATAGCCAAGAAAAAGTTTTACTGGATTAAGGTACATTTGATGAAGAGATTTATATTCGCGCTGATGGCAATGACAGCATTGGCAACGGCTCAGGCAGAAGTGTCACATGTCAGTATTAATGAGAGGCAGTTTAAGCTCGGTGAGCACCCTAGCTTAAAGCTCAATATTGTTACCTCTCATAGCAACCTGAAAAAAGTACAGTTCTCAATTCGGCAAGCCAATGGTGAAGAGCGACTGCTCTCTACGCCTCTGACCAGTTTTATGGTCGAGGCGACAGGGGTGGAAGATGTGGTTGATAAAAACGCGGTATTGATTGTAAAGGAGTACCGGGTTAATCGCTGGTACCAAGTCAAAGTCTTGAGTTTATTTAATGACAAGGTGAATGAAGCTGGCAGGGATAAGCGCGATAGCACTTATCAGGCGAGCGCTGTTAAAGAGGTCAAGCAAACCGAAGTCGCCTCAAGTGGCATAAAAGTGAGTGGTGCTGATGTGATAGTCAGCCGTTTAGATGACTGCCAAATAGAGTTTGATGGTAAAGAAACCTTATGGCGTATCGCGAATCGACAAGCTAAACGTTGGGGAATAAGCCCTTATGGGGCGATGTTAGCCATTTTTGAGCGTAACCCTAAGGCTTTTAATAACCAGAGTATAAATGGCCTTAAGTCGCAAGCGACCCTAGAGTGTCCATCGATGGTCACGCTCGAAAAGTATGCGGATGCTAAGGTGGCTATGAGGCAATTTAATGCGATGGAATAATGGCTTAAGGCTGCTTGCTAGGGTGCAATAGAATAGGCTTTTGAGGCCTTTTTGCGATTATTTATTATTCACACATAATGGCGCTTGAATCTACAAATAAGATCCTGTAGTATTCGGCGCCTAAATAATTTTATTTTAACTGCATGTGGTGTCCGACTTCGGGTTGGAAGAGCGACATGGCCTTTTACTGAGGTAATTCCAATGAAACCAGGCATTCATCCTGATTATGCAGAAATCACTGCAACTTGTACTTGTGGTAACGTTATCAAGATTAACTCTACTGTAGGTAAAGATTTACACCTAGACGTATGTGGTGCATGTCACCCATTCTACACTGGTACCCAGAAAGTTATGGATACTGGCGGACGTATCGACAAGTTCAACAAGCGCTTTGGTGCACTTGGCAAGAAGTAATTACTTCTGCAATGAATTTAAAAAAGGCGCCTTCTGGCGCCTTTTTGCTATCTAAGCATATTTACTCGCTGAAAAATCACATCTTTATACTGATTAGTATGGTTTGAATAGCTATCGGTTATGGGCTCGTGGTACTTTTACATCTTGATGTGTTGTCGTCACTATAGACACAGTAAGGATTGATAAAAGGAGGGCCGTGGCATGAGTCTAATTAGAATACTGGCAGTCCTGCTGTTATCTTTACCGGTTTTCGTTGTGCAAGCGAGCCTATGCATACCGACGCAGTTTAATGAAACGGTTACGTTAGATTACGTCAATGATGGCGATACTATTACTTTAACCGACGGCCGCTTAGTGCGACTCATCGGTATCGACTCCCCTGAAATTGACTTTCAATTTCCAGAGCTTTCACAGCCTTACGCTACACCTGCAAAAAAATTCCTTTCTGAAGTCGTTAAACCCGGTCAGTCGCTGTTGCTTGCTTTCGATAAGAAGCGCTTAGATCCGTTTGGTCGAACACTGGCTTATGTCTACACTGAGCAATTAGAGCATCTGCAAGAGATGATGCTAGCTAATGGTTTTGCTAAGGCACGAGTCTACCAAAACGACTATTTTTGGCAGTGTTTAAGTAAAATAGAACGAAGCGCACGTACAAATAAAGTGGGCTTATGGAGTCATAAAGCCTATCAACCTTTAACCACCTACAACCTAACGCGTAATGACAGTAATAAATGGCGAGAGGTCAGAGGAGTTGTTACGGGTTATGAAAGAAAAGGTCAAAATTTCGAGCTTAATATCGACAATAACTTGGTTTTGATGATGACTCAGCAAGATATTGGTAAGTTTAGCAACATTTTGACGTTGAATTTGCTTGAAAGCCGCGTAATAGTAAGAGGTAAGTTGTACTTTTCTTACGGCAAATATCGCCTAAATGCGACACATCCATCTCAGATAACCATGGAAAATGCCCCTTAGGAATAATATATAGCGATAAAGTTAAAAAATGAGAAGAACTTGTTTGAAATGACCTGAGATTCAAGTATCTTAGCGGCTATCAACTAACTGTTTTTTGCTCAATTTGAAACTTTAGTTGCCGACCTCTCGCTCAGGATATTATTAGTCGCACTCAGGATTAGAAAAATGGCAGATCTTCGTCAACAAGCCCTCGATTATCATGAATTCCCCGTTCCAGGCAAAACAGCTGTTTGCCTAACTAAACCCGCAGAAACCAGTATGGATCTCGCTCTGGCTTATAGCCCGGGTGTGGCAGAGCCTGTACGTGAAATTGCGGCTAATCCAGACAATGCTTACCGTTATACAGGTAAAGGCAACACAGTTGCTGTTATCTCTAACGGTACGGCAATTTTAGGTCTAGGTAACTTAGGCCCGTTGGCATCTAAGCCTGTAATGGAAGGCAAAGCTTTGCTTTTCAAACACTTTGCTAATATTGATGCTACAGATATCGAAGTAAAGCACAGAACATCTGAAGAGTTCATTAACACAGTTGAAGCGATTGCCGACACATTTGGCGGTATTAACCTTGAAGATATCAAGGCGCCAGAATGTTTTGAAATTGAAAAGGCATTGATTGAGCGCTGTAATGTACCTGTATTTCATGATGATCAGCACGGTACTGCAATTGTAACTGCTGCAGGTATGCTTAATGCACTTGAGATTCAGGGCAAGTCTATCGAAGACGCAGTGTTTGTCTGTATGGGCGCTGGCGCAGCTGCGATCGCTTGTATGACCATGATTGTTAACTGTGGTGCTCAGCGTGAAAACGTATACATGCTAGACAGAAAAGGCGTGATCCATACTCGTCGTGACGACATTAATGAGTATAAGGCGCTATTTGCTAACAACACTGATAAGCGCACGCTGCAAGATGTGATTAAAGGTGCTGATGTATTCTTAGGTCTTTCTGGTCCAGATGTTTTAGCTGCTGAAGATGTTGCCTTAATGGCAGATAAGCCAGTGATTTTTGCTTGTTCTAATCCAGATCCAGAAATCAAACCCGAAATTGCTCATGATGTTCGTAAAGACTTAATTATGGGGACGGGCCGTAGCGACTACCCTAACCAAGTTAACAACGTACTTTGCTTCCCATTCATTTTCCGTGGTGCGCTAGATGTGCGTGCTTCAAGAATCAATGATGAGATGAAGATTGCCGCTGTACACGCAATCGCTGCTTTGGCAAAAGAGCCGGTACCGGCTTCAGTACTTGCAGCCTATCCAAATATTGACTCACTAGAGTTTGGTCCAGAATACGTGATCCCTAAACCAGTTGATGCGCGCCTTTTGCCTAATGTGGCCAAAGCGGTTGCGATTGCAGCAATTGAATCTGGTGTTGCAGTGATTAAAGAATTACCTGCAGGCTATATGGAGTCATAAGCACTCTATTTGTCGAGAAAAGGAGCCTAATGGCTCCTTTTTTGTTGCCGAGAGTTTTTCGATTACTGTATAACTGAAGGCTAGCAAGGTAAGGTTGGCTTACGTCATTCTCCATCGCCTTGAGGATGCAGGTTTAGATGCAACAATAAGATCCAGCAGGAAGCGGACAGATGAAACTGACTCGAATTCTTACAAAAAAACTGACTAGCTTTTGGCTTATGTCACTGGCAGGTGTCGCGTTCATCTGTTTTTTGACCGCTATGGTTAGCTTTATTCAACTGACCTATACCTTTCAGCAGCAAAAGGTTACCGAACTAGAAAACTTACTTGAACAACAGGTTGAACACCAGGTAGCGCAGCAAAATAGTGGGCAGATTAATGCGTGGTTACCGCCTTTACTTAATGCGTATCGTGCGCAGGCCTTTACATTATCGACAGGCAAAGACGTTATTTTTGAGTATCATTCACCGACTCCTCAACGAGGCGGGGTGAACTATCACAGTCAACTCGCTGGTGGCAAGTTGTCGATGAAGCTTACTTTACCTCAACCATTTAGTCGCGCTGATATTGGCTGGTATGAATTACTGATTATTGTCATCGGCTGCCTTGCTGTATTCCTATTTGTACGTTTTGGGTTTCGCTGGTTCTCACTGCACCTTGAAGGGATTGAGCATTTAGCGCAACGCTCAAGTCTTATTCTGTCGGGGCAGTATGATAAAGCGTTGGCCGAAAAGGGGCATGGTAAGCCGAGGTTAATCAATCGAGCGTTAACGCACCTGCTGTTAGAGCTTGATGATGCTCATAAAGAGCGTGCTCGATTTGATCAGTTTATTCGTTCTAATACATTTTTAGATGCAGAAACAGGCATAGGTAATAGTTTGTTTTTGAAAAACCGCTTGGATGCGTTAAGTAATCACTCAGGTATGATGACGCCAGGTGTTTTGTATCTGTTTGAGATGGAGGATTTAGACTTACTCGGTAAAGAGTTAGCTGATCACGAGGTCGACGAGCTGCTGTTACAGTTAATTAATACCGTAAACCAAATCTTAGCGGATAAAGCGAATAGCATTTTCTCAAGACGTTCATACAATCAATTTGCTGTCGTCGTGCCACAAATATCTCAAGCTGAGGCCGATCAGCTCGCCGCTAAGTTACTGCGTTTGAGCCTTAATCAACTCAATACATTTATCCCACTTCCAGACGACTTTATACATTTAGGTGGCGCTTACTTTAAAGTCGGTGATGATAAAGATGCGTTAATGGAAGAGGCTGAACTCGCGCTGCGCTCCGCTCAATTCCAGGGCGGGAGTAGTTGGTTTATGTACGACAAGGGCTCGGTTGACGGTGACTTGTCAAAAGGCTCTGTACGTTGGCGAAGTTTTCTTGAGAATGTATTGGTGAGCAAAAGAGTATTTCTTTTTTCGCAGCCTGTCGTAGACAGTGACTCGCTGGCTCATCATCAAGAAGTAACCTGCCGCCTACGAGATACGCAGGGTAACTTAGTCAGGGCAACGCTATTTTTACCTATGGCGATAAAGTGCGGTCTGACACCACAAATTGAACGTCAGGTCATCGAGATGGTGATGTTTGATATATTGCCTAAACACAAGGATAACAGCTTAAAATTTAGTATTAATTTGAGCTTGGATACCTTAACCAGCCGCGCCTTCGTACGCTGGTTGAAGACGACACTGCTTGAGTACCGACATATAGCTCCAAGGCTTATTTTTGAGGTGAATGAAGCGATTTTAGTTAAGCATCAGAAGCAGCTTATAGCACCTTTAGATATGATCAATAAAATGGGGTCGAGCATCTGTGTCGATCGTGTGGGTCAACAAGTTGTGAGCACTGAGTATATTCACCATTACCCTATATCGTTAATTAAGCTTCATCGCTCTATCGTTAATCAAATACATCTACGAGCAGAAAATCAGCTATTTGTTAGAAGCTTAATTGCAGGTTTATTTCGCACCGATGTACAGGTGTGCGCAGAAGGGGTTGAAGTGTTTGAAGAGTGGCAAACATTACAAATTTTAGGCGTGAGTGCTGGACAGGGGAGCTTTTTCAGTGAGCCGATCGAAGAGGTATAGTTTGTTTCGTATTTTGAGGTGATTGTTACTAGATATTCTTAATTTAGGGTTTTATCTATAATAATCAGGGATAACTCGCTACACTAATGGCATAATAAGAGTCTTGCGCTATCGAGATAAGAACTCGCAGTATTTAATATACACATTTATTTACTCAACATCGTTTTACTCACTTATTTAGATTCGATTTAGGGTCATTTTTTTAAGGCATGGATTAATGGAAGAAAGCCTGTTAGATAAAATCCAGTTTTGGCGTAAACCTGCACCTACATTAGCGTTAGGTGTTTATGTTTGCGCCGATAAAATATCCGTGTTTCAAGCATCGACAGCTCAGACAGATGCAAAAGCAATGACTTTCTCTTTTAGTCATCACGACTGGCAGCAAGCTTTCTCTCAATTGGTGAGTGAGTTTGGTGTTGCGAAAATTCAAATTGTACTGGCTGCAGACTTTTATCAACTATTTTTGGTGGATAAGCCAAATGTACCAGTAGAAGAGCTCAATGCAGCACTGCTTTGGTCTGTAAAAGATCTTGCTGCCCAACCTGTCACAGATATTCACTTGGATTACTTTGAATCATCAAAACAAACCACCAATAAAGTTAATGTGGTTGTTACAGAGAAACCCCTACTCAGCTCGTTGTTATTAGCCGCCAAAAATGCAGGCTTGCTCATCAGTGGTGTCTCGATTGAAGAGATGGCGATGAGTAATTTATTTGATGATAACCAAGCTCGGTTAGTATTAAGTCACCGTGAAGGGCAAGAGTTATTATTGACGGTTGTCAGGGCAGGCGAAGTCTTTATGCAACGACGGGTAAGGGGCTTTTTACAAATCGATAAGATTTCGGCTGAAGATTTAGCTTATGGCGTTGCTGACAATTTAAGTTTAGAGATCCAGCGCTCGATGGATTATTTTGAGAGTCAGCTACGTGAGGCGCCTGTATCCTCGATAGAGTTAGTCATGGATGGGCAGTGTGAACACCTTGCAAGCTTGATCAGTAGTAACTTTAACCAAAGTGTGACTCCTCATAAAGGCGCTTCTGTTGACGCAACGTTTGCTGAGTTGGCTTTAGCTGAAACGATGCGAGGTCAGCAGTTATGAAACTAAGAGTAAACCTCTATTCTGAAACCCTATTTCCGCCTGAATTGCGTTTATCCTTTTCACGGTTAAGCCGAGCGATGCTAGCGGTTGTCGTGGTACTCTTATTATCCAGCGCGGCTGTATTTGCGTTAAATTCTAGCCTTGAGTCTGACAAAGCGCAGTTGATGCAAGATAAGCAACGGCTTGATTCAGATAAAAAAGACCTCGAGGCTGCTTTAGCAAAGCGAGGACCAAGTGAAGCCTTGGTTGCAGAGGTGAATTTAAAAGCGCAGCAGCTGGAATTGAAACAGAAACTGTTTGGTAAGCTCAGCCAGCAAGAAGTATTAACTAGCTATGGCTACTCACCATTAATGACCGATCTTGCTCGCGTTGCAGACTCGAGTATTTGGCTGAACCGCATTCAGGTTAATGAAAAAAGCTATATTTTCGAAGGTTTTACCTCTAGCCCTGAAAGCGTCCCCTTATGGATTGAACGCTTAAAAACCACCACGACACTCAAAGGTCATGCCTTTGCGACAATGACCATGAATCTAGGTGAAAATCAGCCGCTTGCCTTTAAGCTAACAAGTGATGCCACTCCTACAGGTAAGGAGTTGATTAAATGAAGCAGCAGTGGGTTAAATTAACAGAAAAATTTGACGCCTTAAGTCAGCGAGAGCGAGTATTAATCGCTGCTGCGGGGCTGATTATTACGGGTTTATTGTTTTATATCCCACTCGAGTCGACGTTGAAACAGCACAGTCAACTCAATGAGCAGATCCGAGCGATTGCAAGCGAAAACAGAATTTCTGAGCAGCAAATAGAGCTCTATGAAGAGAGTCTTCGCAAAGATCCAGATGAAGAATATCGTCAGCGTTTAAACAATATTAACCAACAAAATAAGTCAATTGATAAGCAGCTTTCTTATCAGATGGTCGATATGGTGCCTGCGGATCATATGCCAACCTTATTGGCAGGCTTGCTGTCTAAAATAAAAGGCATTGAGCTGAAATCTTTTACTTCAATTGCGCCAACTCCGTTATTAGAGGTGGGGGGCGATAAAAAAGTTAACTTATACAGCCACGGTATACATCTTGAATTTGTTGGTGACTACTTTGCGGTAATGCGGTTTGTGGAAGCGGTTGAAAATATGCCTAACAAACTGTACTGGCGCAGTATGGACTATCAAGTCGATACCTATCCAAAGGCCTCTGTTTCATTAGAACTTTATACCTTGAGTATTAATAAGGACTTTATCAGTGTTGCCAAAAAAGATTAGTGCGCTATTGATTGGGCTTCTGTGCAGTACTTTAGGTTTTAACCTTAATGCTGCAGCGCTGCGTGATCCTACAAAACCAGGTCATTTATCGGGTAAAACAACCTCGGTGAAAGCCTCATCAAACACCAACTTAGTGCTCAATAGTATCGTGCTGAAAGGTAGCTCTGCTTACGCTGTGATAAATAATCAAATTTTCACATTAGGTGGAAGTGTAAAAGGTGTCAAAATCGTGAAAATTGGTAAAGACACGGTGTCATTAGCTGACGGTCGTAAGTTGACTTTGTTTCCAGCTGTAACAGATCTTAAGGGACAATAATTAAAATGCGCTCAATAATCTATATCACCCCTTTGCTGTCATTATTGCTAGTGGCTTGCCAAACAGTTGACAGACCTAATCCGGTAGCGTCTAAAGAGGCATTGGCTGAGGCTATAGTCGATGATAAAGCGGCAAATACTACGCCTCCGCCTGCAGTGATGCCTGATGATGTTCAGCGTGAGCTGTCATCAGATAACTTGTTGCAAGGTTTTGCACCAGCAAGGCCGACTGAGCGACGTTTTGATGTTTCAGCTAACAATGTTGATGCTAAAGTCTTTTTTCCAAGTCTTGCTCAAGGTACGCCGTTAAGCGTTGCTGTACACCCTGATGTGACAGGCAAAATTTCATTGTCTTTAAAAAGCGTGACGTTGCAAGAAGCGCTACAAGTCGTTGAAGATATCTATGGCTATGAAGTGAGCCGAGAAGGGCGCATATTGCGTATTTTCCCTGCAGGCATGCGAACCGAAACCTTTTCATTAAATTATCTGTATATGGAACGCCAAGGCTTATCGTTAACGTCGGTGAGTTCGGGTCGTATTTCAGATAATGATTCAAATTCTAATGGCAACAGTAATAGTAACGGCAGCAGTAATAGTAATTTCAATAACTCGTCAAGCAGTGACTCAGGTTCAAATAGCGGTTCAAGCGATCAAACCAACGGCACCTTTATCCGCTCTGAGACTAAATCAGATTTTTGGGGTGAGTTAAAAGAGACCTTAGTATCGATTATTGGTAACTCTGGTGGTGGACGTCAAGTGGTGGTGACACCACAGGCGGGATTAGTGACTATCAGAGCGTATCCAAATGAGATCCGTCAGGTACGTAACTTTATCAAAACCGCAGAAAGCCATTTGCAACGTCAAGTCATCTTGGAAGCAAAAGTGCTTGAGGTGACGCTATCTGATGGCTATCAACAGGGGATCCATTGGGAGAGTGTGCTAGGCCATGCTGGTAGTACAGATATTACCTTTGGCACGAGCCCGACTACTGGTCTTAGCGATCAAATTTCTAGCGTACTAGGCGGAGTGACATCTATTAAGCTAGATGGCTCTGACTTTAGCACCATGATTAGCTTGCTCGATACCCAAGGTGACGTGGATGTATTATCAAGCCCACGAGTGACCGCGTCGAATAACCAAAAAGCGGTTATTAAGGTCGGTACTGATGAGTACTTTGTAACTAACGTATCTTCAACAACTGTTGCAAGTAATACCCCAATCACTACTCCAGATGTTGAATTAACACCATTCTTCTCTGGTATCGCGCTTGACGTTACGCCGCAAATTGATGAGCAAGGTAATGTATTGCTGCATATCCATCCTTCAGTGATAGACATTAAAGAGCAAACCAAAATTATTAAGATCTCCGGTAGCACATTAGAGCTGCCTCTTGCACAGAGTGAGATCCGCGAATCAGACACTGTGATTAAGGCTGCTAGTGGTGATGTGGTGGTGATTGGTGGTTTGATGAAGAGTGAGAACAAAGAGATTGTCTCTAAAGTTCCATTACTTGGTGACATCCCATATCTAGGTGAAGCCTTTACTAACCGTGCAAACTCCACCGTTAAGACCGAGTTAGTTATTTTGCTTAAACCCATTGTTGTCGGTGCTAACACATGGGAAAACGAATTGAAGCGTTCTCAAGAGCTGCTTGATCGTTGGTATCCTGAGGAGCAATAAGCTTGTATCTGCAGCATTTTGGCTTAACAGAAGTCCCGTTTTCACTTACACCGAATACGGGATTCTTCTTTGGCCTTGCCCCGCACGTAGAAGCCTTACAAGTGCTGCAAACAGCGTTACAGACTGGTGAGGGCTTTATAAAAGTTACTGGTGAGGTCGGAACGGGTAAGACACTCATATGCCGTAAGCTGATGAACGATCTACCTGAACGTTTTCATTGTGCGTATCTGCCTAATCCTTACTTAACGCCTGATGAATTACGCTGGGCTGTGGCGATGGAGCTTGGTCTAAAGCATTCAAGCCAAATAGATCAGCAACAGTTAACAGGCCTAATTCAGCAACAACTTATGGCACTAAGCGCACACGGCCACTCGATTATTTTAGTGCTCGATGAAGCGCAGGCTTTACCAGATGAAAGTCTTGAAGCGCTACGCTTATTTACTAACTTAGAAACCGAAAGCCGTAAGTTACTGCAGGTGGTGTTATTTGCCCAACCAGAGCTCGATGAACGTTTGGCGCAAAACAAATTTAGGCAGCTAAGGCAAAGGATCACTTTTAGCTATTGCTTACGTCCATTAACGCTTGATGAATCTGCTGCCTATATTCAACACCGGTTGAGTGTCGCGGGCAGTGAAAATGGATATCTATTCAGTGAGCTCTATGCGAAGCGTATTGCAAAGGCGGCCAGAGGGATCCCACGCTTGATTAATGTGTTGTCCCATAAAGCGTTATTGGTAGCTTTCGGGGAAGGTAGAGCCAAAATTGAGCGACATCATGTCGATGCCGCCATCGCAGATACAAGTGATGCTACAAACAATCAAGGTTTAGCGGTTAAATGGACTATAGCTCTAGCTGTGATAACAGGCATTTCAGTCAGTTTATTTTATTGGTTTAAAGGAGGCGTAATATGAGCGTAATCAACAAAATGCTCAAAGATTTAGATAAGCGCCAACAGCCTCACGGCCTCGAAAGTATGGCTACGTCGCCCATCGCACACAAAGTGAATTCAACACCGAAGCGAGCTTTGGTGCTAACAAGTATATTGTCTCTATTTATCGGTGGCTTAGTGGTCTTTTTAGCGACGGGGTCGTTTCCGTCAGATCCAGGATTAGGACTGAATGCTAATCAAGCCGATATTCAGCCATTAGCAACAAATACTGAGGCTGTGAAAACAGCAGAGGGTAAGGCCGAGGTTGCTAAAACGATAACTGCAGAGCAGCTTGAAATTAAGCTTGAGACTAAACCTGAAGTTAAAGCTGAAGTTAAAGCTGGGTCTAAATTAATAGAACCGGCTCAGATAGCGTCAACAGTAGAAACCTCAACCATAGCGAGTCCTATAGCAGAAGATTTTGAGTCCAAGGCGGCACAGCCAATCGAAACACCAGCACAGGTAGTTGCGAAGCGCGAACCTAAGGTTAAGGATGAAGCTAAGGCTAAGGATGAAGCTAAGGTTAAGTTTAAGCAAACAGATAGTGCCAATGAGCTTGCTGCGTCGTCCTCACAGATGAATATCGCACCAGCCAGCAAACGTTCGAGCGAATTGTATAGCGGCGGCAATATGGCAGTCAAAGAGGTGAAGCTGTCTGCCGAGCAGCTTGCCAAAAAGCAGATGATGTTGGCAACCGACGCACAGCAGCAAGGTCAGCACCTGGATGCCTTAACTTATTACGAAGCAGCGCTGATGTATAACCCTGCGTTGCACCAGGCTAGAAGACAGGCGGCAGCCTTATATTATGGCCAAAATAAATTAGCCCAAGCGGCGAAGCTATTAGAGCAAGGTCAGCTGTTATTCCCACAAGAATACGAGTTTTCATTGTTATTAGCGCGGGTCCTGCTGGCGGGGGGGCAAAATGAGCAAGCACTTAAAAGCTTAGCGCTGATCCCAGACACCAGTGATTTAGCGATAAACAAGTGGCATCAGCAAAGTGATTTAGCTCAAAAGCAGAAGGATTATCCCGTTGCCGAGCAAAGTTTTAGGCAGCTAGCCAAGAGTGAACCTAATCAAGGGCGCTGGTGGATGGGGTTAGGTTATGCGTTAGATGCCCAGCAACAATATACCGAGGCAAAGTTGGCTTACAACCAAGCCTTGTCGCAAGGCAATCTATCAGCGCAGGCTAAAGTTTATGTAGATAATCGATTGCTGCAGTTAGGAGCGTACTAGTGAAACCTAAGTTAAAGATGCGATTAGGTGATCTGCTTGTTCAAGAGCACATCATTTCAGAAGCGCAATTACAGCAAGCATTAAGCGAACAGCGAAATACGGGAAAGAAACTTGGGCGCACGCTAATTGACTTGTCATCGATCACTGAGCAGCAACTACTGCAGTTTTTGTCGCATCAGCTCAACATTCCCTTCCTCGATATTAGTAAGCGTGCCATCGCTACCGAAGTGGTTAGCTTACTGCCTGAGGTGCAGGCTCGTCGATATCGCGCCTTAGTTGTCGAAGATAAGGGTGACAGCGTGCTAATCGCTATGAGCGATCCTGCCGATCTACAGGCCATGGATAACTTAGAATTGTTGCTAGCACCTAAGAGTATTTCAATTGCGGTTGTGACTGAAGAGCAGCTATTGGATGCGTTTGATAATCTCTATCGACGTACCGATGAAATTGCGCAAATAGCGGGTAGGCTGGAAGAAGAATACGCCGCTGATGATCTATTTGATCTGGGCAGTTTGACCGAGGGTGATAGCGACAACGAAACCACGGTTGTTAAACTGCTACAGTCCATCTTTGAAGATGCAGTGCAGATGCGAGCATCAGATATTCATATTGAGCCAGGTGAAAAAACGTTACGTATTCGTCAGCGTATCGACGGTCAGTTACATGAGAATATTTTGCCTGAAGTCAGCATCGCAGCGGCATTAGTATTGCGTTTAAAGTTGATGGCAGGCTTAGATATTTCCGAGAAGCGATTGCCTCAAGATGGCCGTTTTCACATGGAAATCAAAGGGCATAAGATTGACGTACGTATGTCGACGATGCCGATCTACCACGGTGAGTCTGTGGTGATGCGTTTGCTGGATCAATCTGCAGGTCTACTGACACTAAACGAAACGGGTATGCCGCCAGAAATGCTGGCGAGGATCCGTCGTCAAATCAAGCGTCCTCACGGAATGTTACTGGTTACCGGGCCGACTGGTAGCGGTAAAACTACCACTCTTTACGGCGTGTTGAGCGAGCTTAACACCGCAGATCGCAAGATCATTACGGTCGAAGATCCAGTAGAATATCAGTTACCTCGTATTAATCAGGTTCAAGTTAATCATAAAATTGGCCTCGATTTTTCTAATGTACTTAGAACCACGTTACGACAAGATCCCGACATCATTATGGTCGGTGAGATGCGTGACCAAGAAACGGTAGAAATTGGTCTACGTGGTGCATTAACCGGTCACTTTGTACTGTCGACTCTGCATACTAACGATGCGGTAACCAGTGCACTGCGTTTGCTCGATATGGGGGCTGCAAGCTACTTAGTGGCGAGCGCGCTAAGAGTCATCATTGCTCAGCGATTAGTGCGCCGTGTGTGCCAAAACTGCGCCATCGACTACCATCTCAGCGCCCAAGACAAGGCCTGGCTATCTAGCGTGAGTCAGCTCGATTACTCACAAGCCACATTTAAAATAGGTACGGGTTGTCAAAGCTGTAATGGCAGTGGTTATCGCGGCCGTATTGGTGTGTTTGAGATCTTAGAGCTTGATGAGCCTATGATTGAGGCGATGCGTAGTGGTAACCCACAAGACTTTACTCACGCAGCTTACCAGAGTCCAAACTTTACTCCGCTTGCAAAGTCGGCCCTAAAATATTTAGCACAGGGCATGACGACCATAGAAGAGGTCGCCAAGTTGGTTGAAGATGTTAGCGATAATTCATTAGATTTGGGTGAGGCTTAAACATGCCTACATATCAGTACCGCGGTCGAAGCGCTCAAGGTGAGCAGATAAAAGGGCAAGTTGATGCTAGCTCAGAGAGTGCGGCTGCCGATCAACTGATGTCTCGTGGCGTGATCCCCTTGGAGCTAGTATTAGCGAAAGAAGCTAAAGAGTTTGACTTAAAGTCTTTATTTAAAGGTAAGGTCGCCTTAGAAGAACTGCAGATATTTACTCGGCAGATGTACTCCTTGACTCGTTCAGGGATCCCGATCTTAAGAGCGATCGCAGGGCTTTCGGAAACGACGCATTCAGTGCGCATGAAAGAGGCGCTCGATGATATTTCAGCACAGTTGACCTCAGGTCGCCCGCTATCATCAGCGATGAATCAGCATCCCGATGTATTCGATGCACTGTTTGTCTCTATGGTTCATGTGGGTGAAAACACCGGTAAGCTTGAAGACGCCTTTATTCAGTTGTCGGGTTATATCGAACGCGAGCAGGAAACCCGCAGACGGATTAAAGCGGCGATGCGTTACCCGATATTTGTCTTAATAGCGATCGCGATAGCCATGGTTATCTTAAACATCATGGTGATCCCCAAGTTTGCAGAAATGTTCTCGCGTTTTGGTGCCGATCTGCCATGGGCGACTAAACTGTTAATTAATACATCAAATATTTTCGTTAATTACTGGCCTGCGATGATCCTGGTTATTGTTGCGAGTTTTGTGGGCATTCGTTATTGGCATAACTCTGAAAAAGGCGAGAAGCAGTGGGATAGATGGAAGTTAAATATCCCCATAGTTGGCAGTATTATCGAACGTTCAACGCTATCGCGCTATTGCCGTAGCTTTTCAATGATGTTGAGTGCAGGCGTGCCAATGACGCAAGCATTGAGTCTTGTTGCTGACGCCGTAGATAATGCCTATATGCACGACAGTATTGTGGGTATGCGCCGTGGTATCGAGTCAGGCGAGTCGATGCTAAGAGTATCGAATAACAGTCAGCTATTTACGCCTCTTGTACTACAGATGGTGGCAGTAGGTGAAGAGACCGGTCAAATTGATCAGTTGTTAAATGATGCGGCTGACTTTTACGAAGGTGAAGTGGACTACGATCTTAAAAACTTAACCGCCAAGTTAGAACCCATTCTGATTGGCTTTGTTGCCTGTATTGTATTGGTGCTAGCACTGGGTATTTACCTACCTATGTGGGACATGCTCAATGTCGTTAAAGGTGGGCGCTAGTGAAGTCATTGTCAATGAACGCATGGGCCGGTTAACGTGCTTAGCCAACAAAAAGCAGAAGCAGAGCTGATCACTATCTATGGCAAAGTGATTGCCTTGATTATTTTGCTCATTATTTTATTTTTCTTAGGCTTTCATTACTTTGGCGGCATTAAGCAGCTTAGTCAGCCAAGTATTCGGGTAGAGCATACACGACTGCTTAATGTTATGGCGGTGGCGCGCTCACAATGGCTGATGCGTAGTAAGCCAGACGTTTTATTGTTGGATTGGTACTCAGATAGTGAAGATCGTGTTTCATCCACGGGGCAAGTGCGTATGGCTGCTGGTGGTTGGCCCATTTTGAATGAGACAAGTGTTGCTGGTTGTCAGCAGTTATTGTCCGAATTGTTGGGTCAAGGTTATGTGCAACAAATTGATACTGAGTTCAACTTAGATACAGGAGTATGCCGATATATTGGCGAGTCTGGCGATAGTATTAGCTATCAAACTAGCTCTGGACGGGTCATTTTTTTGACTAGGGCCGACTAAAGAGCGAAATTATCTGTTTTCTAATTTTAACAAACTGCTAGAATAGTCGCATACAACACTGGGGGTAAAATGAAACAACAGTATCAAAAGGGGTTCTCCCTTATCGAATTAGTCATAGTCATAGTGATATTAGGTTTGTTGGCTGCGACGGCTATCCCCCGTTTTTTAAACGTAACTGATGATGCTGAAGATGCCAGTGTCGACGGCGTAGCAGGTGGCTTAAGCACCGCAGTGAGCTTTGTTCGCTCACAGTGGGAAGTCGATGGTCGTCGTAATAATACCGTGTTGCTAGATGGTACAACGGTATCACTCGATACTCGTTTTGGTTATCCAACGGGTGCAACCAACACAGATGCAAAAGGCATGGACCAAAATTCTTGCCAACAAGTGTTTGATCTTGTTTTACAAAATTCACCAAGAAGCGTAGTTTCAGGAGAAGATGCGCGTAAAGCAAGATATGTAGTGAGCGTGGCAAAAGGAGCGGGTGGTAGCTCAAATACCATAGATGGCGTGCTTGTTAGCGATCTTGATGTTTGTTTGTATTACCTAGCCTCATCACTCGTGTTAAATCCACAAACGGGAATACCGTCAGGGGATTTGTCTGATTTGAACAATTTGGCAGGTAAAGGGGTGACTTACAACCCAGGTTCAGGCCAAGTAGCGAGTTTTATTGACTAAATTTTTTACAACTTAACGAGTAGATTCGTTAGTTGTATTTGTTACGTGATCGAGGAATTTTATATGCAAAAGCAAAATGGTTTTACCCTAATCGAATTAGTGGTTGTGATCATCATTCTTGGTATTTTGGCTGTTACAGCAGCGCCTAAGTTTATCAACCTACAAAGCGACGCACGCGCATCAGCACTGCAAGGTGTTAAAGGTGCCATTCAAGGCGCTAATGGCCTAGTGTTCGCTAAAGCGGCTTTAGCTGGTTTGGAGAAAAGTGATGATACTGATGGAACTGAAGTTGTAATATCTGGTACAGCTCCAAACGAAGTCGAAGTACTAACTATATACGGATACTTGTTAGCTAAAGAAGCCGACTTTTCAAAAGCAATGGATGTTAACTTTGCTTTATCTACTGCAGATGATGCTGAAAAAGCCGCTGCAGACTGGATTATTACTGAAGACTCGCCTGCAGCGGGACAAGCGACTGTTTACCAGGTTGGCGCTCCTAGCGATGGCGCTACTTGTAATGTTGTTTACACTCAAGCAAAAAGCACATCTGAAATACCTACTTACGTTATTACAAAATCAGGCTGTTAATCGGATCGGTTTAAGAGAAAATGACAATGCAAAAACAAAATGGTTTTACCCTCATCGAATTAGTGGTTGTGATCATCATTCTAGGTATCTTGGCTGTTACAGCTGCGCCTAAGTTTATCAACCTACAAAGTGACGCGCGTGCATCAGCACTGCAAGGTGTTAAAGGTGCCATTCAAGGCGCTAACGGCCTAGTGTTCGCTAAAGCTGCTTTAGCTGGTGATGAGAAGAAAGCGGGTTCATCTTGGGCTACTGATGAAGGTGTAGAAATTGGAGCTGAAGACCCAGCGCAAACTAACTTTGGTTACCTTCAAGCTACTGAAACTGAGTTCAACAACGCTATCGATGCCGATTTTGGAACTTCAGCAGATGATCCTCTTCCTGAGTGGCTCGTAGCTACAGGAACGACAGCTGGTACTCTGGTTATCACCCAAAATGGTGCACCAGCAACGGATTGCCAGCTTATTTATACACAGGCAGAAGATGCTAACACAATCCCTACTTACGTGATTACAGATACAGGCTGTTAATCAGACCGCTTAAGAGAAAATGAAAATGCAAAAGCAAAATGGTTTTACACTAATCGAATTAGTGGTTGTGATCATCATTCTAGGTATCTTGGCAGTAACCGCAGCACCTAAGTTTATTAATCTACAGAGTGATGCGCGTGCATCAACTCTTCAAGGTATAAAAGGTGCATTACAAGGTGCTAACTCTTTAGTCTTTTCTAAGGCTGCGATTGCTGGTGAAGAGAAGAAAGGTGGTACTGCTGTAGGTGATTTAGGCAAGGTTAATATCGGAACTGGAACCGATGCCACAACTAACTATGGGTATTTGATTTCTACAGCAGAACAGCTGAAGAACGCGTTAGATATCAATATTAGTACAGATGAAACAGTCGATGCTGATTGGTATATAGCACCAGTTGGTACAGGCTTCACAGCTGTTGAGCTTTACCAGGCTGGCTCGCCGCGTTTCGGCGCAACGACAGCAACTGAATGCTACGTTACTTATACTCCAGCTACATCAGCATTAGTTGGTCCAAAGTATGTTGTAAGTGCCGATGATTGTTAATTAGCTCTTAGTGAAAAAGGCCTGCCTCGCAGGCCTTTTTTGTATCTAGGGCATTAATTGTGGCTTTATTTGCCATAATTATTAAACTGTTGGGAAATCAGGTTTAAGATGGTGAAAAGCCGGAAAAGCCGGAAAAGCCGGAAAAGCCGGAAAAGCCGGAAAAGCCGGAAAAGCCGGAAAAGCCGGAAAAGCTAGACTAGACACCAGCTTGTGGTTTCATCTTTTATAGCAGGGCGCAGCCCGCTCTAGCCGTCGCAACGCGGCGTCCTAGACTCTCGATTCTAGCGTCAAAGATCGTGAGTTTGCTTTAGCAGCAAAAAATAAACGGCAATCAATACAACTTACAACTGCACATATCAATCAGGACGAGTAATGCATAGATCGCAGCGCCACACAGGTTTTACGCTAGTCGAGCTTGTGACGACGATAATCCTTATTGCCATCCTTGCTGTGGTGGTGATTCCTCGGCTGCTGACCTCTTCAAGCTACAGTGCTTTTACCCTACGTGATGAGTTTATTAGTGAGCTTAGAAAGGTGCAGATCATGGCGATGAATAATCAAGATCGCTGCTACCGTTTATCTGTCACCGATACCAATTATCAAGTCTCTCGCTACCAAGGCGCTTACAACAATGCTTGTTTAGGCGCTCTCATTCGTACCGATATGCCACAGACGTTTCAAGGTGGTGCTAGCTTAGCTTTGCTCAATGGCGCGAGCAGTTTCAATATTGAATTTAATGCCCAAGGCGTACCCATAGTGAATGGTGCGCGCTGCAATGGTAATTGCATTAGCGTGATTGCCGATGAAACTCTATTGCTTGCTATAGAGTCAGAGGGGTATATTCATGATGGGCAATAGATTCTTAAGGTTTAAATTGCACAGTCAAAAAGCCTTTACCTTGGTTGAGCTTGTTGTCGGCATGGTGGTGATAAGCATCGCCTTTGTGTTACTTAGCACTATGCTATTCCCTCAAGCGGAAAGAGCCGCTGATACCTTGCATCGAGTACGTACAGCAGAACTTGCCCATTCTATTTTAAATGAGATCTGGGGTAAGCGTTTTGATCAAAATACCAATGCTAATGGTGGGGTGCCAGCATGCGGCGCACCAGCAAAGCCTACGTTAGGTTTGCCAGCGGGGAAGCCTTGTACAGCCAAAGGCAATTTGGGACCTGATAAGGTTAATGGCGCCGAAGAAAGCCGTAATAATTATAACGATGTCGACGATTACAACGGACTTAATATCAACAGTCTGATGCTTGATAGCAGCGAAACTTATGCTCAGCGCTATGTTAATTATGGCCTTAACGTTGAAGTGACATATAACAATTTACCTAGCCTTAATACCAAGCTTATTACTATTAATGTGACCACGCCTAATGGCGAGGTGATGACCTTCAACGCGATCCGGAGCAACTATTAATGCAATCGTTAATACGCCCAGCTTCGAGGTCGAAATTGAGTCAACGAACTCAATTAAATCAGCCTCAACTAACTCAGCTAACTCAACTTAAGCAACTCAAAAATAGCGGCTTCACTTTGGTCGAGATGGTCACTGTGGTGATTATCCTCGGTGTATTGGTACTTGGGGTGAGTAGCTTTCTGATTTTTGGTACTCGGATATTTATCGACGCTACCTCGGTTGATCAGGTAATGAGCCAAAGTCGATTTGCTATTGAGCGCATGACCCGAGAGATCCGTAACGCAGCGCCAAACAGTATTCGTGTTCGCGATAGTGGTGATGGTGCTTGGCAATGTATCGAGATGATGCCGATTATCTCCAGTGCGTCTTATATCGATATGCCTATCGTGCCAGCCTCAACAGCAAGTAGTGGCACTGCGATGCAATCGACTGCTAATGCGCCATTAACCGCGGATCAATTACTACTGATTTACCCGCTCACCCCTGCCGATGTTTACACCTTTGCTGCTGGCACCCAAGGCAAGCTATTTACTATTGACTCAATTACAGCGAATAGCAGCAATGATCTCAGTATTAATTTTGGACGAGCGGTGCGTTTTGATGAGGCATCTCCAAGACAGCGTTATTTTGGCGTAAAAGGCGCGGTTAGCTATTGCTTCGAGCAAGTGACGACAGAGTTGAGCTTATTAAAGCGCTACGCAGGTTATGGTTTTAATCATCCTAATTTGCAGCCATCACCAACTGATATGGGGACAGGTGTGTTGATGGCGGAAAATATAGTCAATACCATAGGTACCAATAGCCCTATTGCTTATACCCCTGGCACGCTTAGAAACAACGCTATGGTTCACTTAAGCCCACTGTTTAATGTGCAAGGGCAAACGTTTCAATATCATCATCAAGTGCAGGTGATTAATGTCCCCTAACCAAATGCTTTTGCCCACTCGTAGTAAGCCTATCTCTATAGGTTCTATGAGTTCTATTAATCGCTCTAGGCGCTCTATTAATTGCTCTAGGCAGCGCGGTAGCGCCTTGGTGATAGGTATTTTCATTATCACAGTGATGTTTTTACTGGCTGCGACATTGATTAATGTCTTAGATGATGCTGACCAAGATATCAGCCTTGAAGTATGGGGAACACGCGCCTTTGCTGCAGCAAACACCGGCGCCGATCGCGCTTTAGCCACTTTGTTTCCAGTTGATGGCAGTAGCGGTAGTTGTGATGCTCAAACTACGTGGCATATTGGTACTGCAACTGGACTCGTGGGCTTTAACGGCTGCGCTGTAGTGATGACCTGCTCTGCGATAACAACAACATTACCGCAAAATAATATGACCCAATACCTCGTTACCAGCACTGGCACTTGCAGTACCGGGCAATGTGACTCAGGCACTGATAGCGATGCCAGTTGCATTCGCGTGAGTCGTCAAGTGGAGGTAGAAGCTCGTGATTAGAACCTTAATGTTTATTTGCAGTTTAAGCTTACTGGGTCAATCTGCAGTGGCGTCAGATTGGAGCTCTGTTTTCCAGGAGGGGATTAATACTCATGGCGCAAGAGGTGAAATTGAATTTAAAAAAGATGCTCGTCTTGAAAATGCGCCGTCAAATGGAGAGCTACCTGCTAGAGACGTAAAAGATAAAGACGACAACTCTTGCTGGGTAAGTGATGGGCGTAGAATCGAGTGTGAGGAGTCCGATACCCCCTCAGAGTTCCCACCGGATAGAATTAGTTTTGAGCAGTGCAAATCACATAGTAATGACGATATTACTACCTCAAATAGCGACCGTGAATTTGAGCTGCCAGATGGTGAATATGGTCATATCCATATGGAAAATAGTGCCAGTGATAAAATATCATTCACAACGACAAATGGTATTTACAAGATTAAGCATTTAAAGGCAAAGCTAGGAACGCTAACTTTTGCCCCGGGTAAATACTGGATTGAGGATTTAGAAATTGATGATGCAGTACAAATCGTATTTCCAACTTCTGGCGATATAGGTTTTTTTGTAAAAAAAGACTATAAGCATGAGAAACTGCAGTTTTTACCCTATAGCGCTGAGCAAATGCTGTTCTATGGTTACGGTAAGATTGAGCTTGAAAATAGCACCTATTTGCGTGGTTTTGTTTTTTCAGAAAAAGACGTCAATTTGAAAAATAGTTCATCGATTGAAGGCGCTGTAGCAGGTAAAGACAAGGTTAGGCTTGATAACAATAGCCGTGTCATTCAAAAAAATACCATGGGAAACCTTCGTATCAATCCGAACTGTGACCCGGTGCCGGTTCCAAAACCTCCCATCATCCCTCAATGCCCCGCAGAACAAAGCAATATTGAAGGTCTAACCTACAGAACTTATGATGCTCGTAGCTGGTACGCTGATAACTATAGTCCGGCAAATAAAAATGAATTTCGAGAGCTTGTTAGTGAGGTCAGTAAAACCAGCAATCAAATTGGTGAGTCAATTGAAACGAATCTAAATCAGCATGGTTATAGCATCAATCCTCATTCAAAGGCTGCAGCCGATCAAGATCTATATTTAGGCGTTTTTGAAGGCTATATTCAAGTTCCTGAAACAGGCGAGTATACGTTTGCTATTGATGGCGATGATGCTATTGAAGTCTTGATCGATGGTGAGGTCGTTACTGGGTTTTATAGTACCCATGCCGTGTGTAATTGCACTCGATATCAAGGTAAGGTTTTGCTAGAACAAGGGGCTCATAGGATTGAATTTCGCTTTCATGAAGCCTTTGGTGCAGAAGCCTTTAGACTGTATTGGCAACCCCCTTCCTCAAATCGTTTTGAGATAGTTCCGTCGAGCCAGTTGCTGACTTGTCCGGCGCCGCAGTTTGAGTTTGGCCGCGCCGAGCTTGATGCCAACGGCAATGCGGTTATTAATTTTGATAATACTTATTCTACAGCTCCTGTCATCATGGTTATGCCGACGATAGATCCAAATGATACTGATAGACATGGGAAAATCATAGATCGATCTTCTACGGTAAGAGTCGATAGTCTTAGTTCGAGTCATGCCTCTATTAAGCAGGTGAACTCCGGTTATCCATATGGCTTAAATAAAAAGATGGATAAAATCGATTATTTTGTCATGGAGCAAGGTTACCGTTTTCTAGAAAGAGGCAAGGCATTGCAGGCGGGAGCGATATCAACCAAATTGTATCAAGGTAAATATCTGCCAAGCTCAGGTCGGGGTTATGAGCATATCGCCTTCAATCATCATTTCGGCCTAAAGCCAGCTATACTTGGGCAAACACTGACCAATAATAATCAACGTTTTAGTACTACAGTAATCAACAACGTCAACAGCGATGGCTACGACTTTGAAATTGCTATTGAAGGTTCTGAAATTAGTAGTCCAATTTGGACTGAAGAGACCTTGGGCTATGTTGCTGGTGTTGGTCAGGGCGTGATGACAGTCAATGGTGAGAACCTAAAGTACGAGTTTGCAAACGGCTTAAATCATGGCAATGGTAGTTCAACTCAAACATTGAGCCAGCAGTGCGTTTTTAATAACAACTATCAGCAAACCTATTCAGACCAACCTTTAACGATCGCTAATAAAAACCAGCGCCGTGGGGCAGATGGCGGCTGGGTAAGGCGCTGCACCAAAGAGAGTTTTAACAATCAGGTGAGCTTTGCGATAGATGAAGATCAGCAGCGAGATGATGAGCGCAGCCATCTAGCTGAGAGTATTGGTTACTTTGCCTTTGAGTATGCGCCAGACGCGCCAGCCGTTAATCATTATCGAATTAACTTTGATTCTGGCGCGCTTAGCTGCGCGGCTAAATCAATCACCCTTCAGGCATGTGCTAATCCAGACTGTACATCTTTACTTAGCGATCCCGCTTCTGTGACGCTGACGAAAAACAATACCAGTTATACTCGTGAAACCTTTACCGGCAACACAACAACAGAGTTGTGGCACCCTCAGGGTGGCTTGGTCACGCTTGGGTTAAGCTCGACCTTGCCGACGGCTAACTACAGCTGTTATATCGATGGAAGTTTTGTTGCCAATAGTCAATGCCAATTGAACTTTGAAGATAGCGGCATCTACTTTAATATCGATGATTCTACAGCCTGTAAAAATTCAAATAACTTCGAGCTGTTCGCGGTTAAAAAAGATCAAACCACTCAGCAATGTGTACCGCTATTTGCCAACAAAACAAAACCGATTTCAATGGCATTTAATTACATTACCCCCGATTCATCAGGGATAAATGAAGCGGCCAAGCTGACCATTAACAGTCTCAATTCGCCAACGGCGAGTAAAGAGATTACAGGCGGGGCAAGTCAACAGCTACAAGTACATTTTGATGCCAACGGTAAGGCGCTACTTAATGTGAACTACCCTGAAGCGGGTAAAGTTGAGCTTGCAGCAACGCTTACTGAAACGATTAGTTCTCCCGATGGCAGCACGAGCGAGACCTTGGTGCTTGAACATAGTGAGCAGTTTGTCTCTAAGCCCGATGGATTCCATTTTTTTAATGATTCCGGCACTAATGGTTGCAGCGGTGCAAGTTGTGACTTGTTTGCTAAAGCTGGCGCTGATTTTAAGATGAATGTAAAAGCGGTGTGTGGCGTTGATAACGGAGCGACCTATAAGGATCGCCCAGCACTTAAAAATTTCCAATTTTCAGACTTAAACATTAAGCCTGTGCTACAAGCGCCATTAGTCACTAATGGGGATGATAAAGATGGAGGACTTGGAGGTCTGGGGCTCACAGGCTTAAACTTTACCAAGACTAACAGTGCACCATTGAAAGTGACCAATCAGACTTATTCTGAGGTGGGCGCGATAAGCATTATGCTTGATGGCGAAGTTAATTACCTCGGCGCGACGATTGCTGAGGCGAACTCTAGCAGCGACACGTTTGGTCGCTTCTCTCCTTACTATTTAACCTTAACGGGCAATGCTCCTAGCCTTGAAGCTCAGTGTGGCAGTTTCACCTATATGGGGCAGCCGTTTGGCTTCTTAACGGGTAAAGAGCCAACTTTGTCTATTGTCGGTAAAAGTAAGAGCGGGGCGATAACTAATAATTACCAAATTGGTGATTGGTGGCGCTATAAGGGGAAGCAATGGCTGGCTCGCAGTTATAGCGATACCTCAGGCGCCACTTCGTTTAATGGTGTAGCGCTGCAAATAGCAGATGAAACACCGATTTCTGGCGTTGTTGATTACTACCCTATTAATGATACTAACAGTGTTCAAAGGGCTTATCTAAAGGGATCAGAGCTGCATTATGTCCGTACGGCCTCATTAGCTGTGCCATTTAATGCGCAGTTTGATTTAGACCTTTCTAAGACCGATGTCACCGATATCGATGCAATTTGTTATCAAGACTCCGCATCTGGTGCCTGTATTGGCTTTAGCTTTGATGATATTGGCAAAGACGAGAGTTTTGCTATGCGCTATGGTCGATTTGTGAAGCAAAATGCTTACGGCCCCTCATCGGAAGAGTTGCGTGTTGAGGTAAGTACTCAATATGTGGCTGCTAATGTTGATGGTAAAGCGCAGTGGGTGACTAATACTAGTGACAGCTGCTCGGTTTTCGATACGACCACAGCCACAGAGTCAGCAGATACAGGCTTGAATTTAAAACCAGATGCAGGGCTTGAGTTAGTGCAAGGTTTTACTCAATCAGGGGGAACCGGAAAAGCCGGTACTATAGAGTTAGGTAAAAGCTTTATTTATTTGCCAGCACCTAATAGCGATGGCGAGGTGCTCTTACAGCAGCATGTTGATAAATGGCTACAGTGGTATTGGAATTATGATGGAAATACCGGCCTGCAAGACCCTCGAGCAACTGCTTACTTTGGTACTTATCGAGGTCATGACCGGATTATTTATTGGCGAGAAGTTAACTAAATGTCAGTAACAGGGGGCGAGACAAGTTATTGACTCGCTCTTTTGGTAGAAGAACGCAAAAAACAGCGTTTCATTAGCAATTGTTAACCTCTGTGGTCTTGTGGATTTTAAGAAGCATGATAAAGTTACCTGATTTCTTTTTTCTACGACTCCACTGAGACAGGCTGGTTACATGTTCAAGAAGCTACGCGGCATTTTTTCTAATGATCTTTCGATCGATTTAGGTACAGCAAATACACTAATTTATGTCCGTGAAGAAGGCATAGTGCTAAACGAACCATCAGTCGTTGCCATTCGTGGAGAGCGAAACGGTTCTGGTCAGAAGTCGGTTGCGGCCGTCGGTACTGAAGCTAAGCAGATGCTAGGTCGTACGCCTGGAAACATTCAAGCAATTCGTCCAATGAAAGACGGTGTTATCGCCGACTTTTATGTCACAGAAAAAATGCTACAGCATTTTATCAAGCAAGTTCATAACAATAGCGTATTTCGTCCAAGCCCTCGTGTTCTAGTGTGTGTGCCAGTGGGTGCAACGCAAGTTGAACGTCGTGCAATCCGTGAATCGGCAATGGGCGCAGGTGCGCGTGAAGTGTATTTGATTGAAGAGCCAATGGCTGCTGCAATCGGTGCCGGTCTTCCGGTTTCTGAAGCAACAGGTTCTATGGTTGTTGATATCGGTGGTGGTACTACAGAAGTTGCGATTATCTCGCTAAACGGTGTGGTTTACTCATCTTCAGTGCGTATCGGTGGTGACAAGTTTGATGATGCGATTATCAACTATGTACGTCGTAACTACGGTAGCTTGATTGGTGAAGCAACAGCAGAACGTATCAAGCACACAATCGGTACCGCGTACCCAGGTGATGAAGTACTAGAGATTGAAGTACGCGGTCGTAACCTTGCTGAAGGTGTACCACGTAGCTTTACGCTAAACAGCAACGAAATCCTAGAGGCGCTACAAGAGCCACTATCGGGTATTGTCAGTGCCGTAATGGTTGCGCTAGAGCAGTCTCCACCAGAATTGGCATCGGATATTTCAGAGCGCGGTATGGTGTTAACTGGCGGTGGCGCACTTATACGTGACCTAGACAGATTACTGATGCAAGAAACGGGTATTCCGGTAATGATCGCAGAAGATCCATTAACGTGTGTTGCTCGTGGCGGCGGTAGAGCTTTAGAGATGATCGATATGCATGGCGGCGACCTGTTCTCTGAAGAAAACTAACCACGGTTAAAAAGGGCGGTATTGAACCGCCCTAGTTTGTTATGAAGCCTATTTTTGCTCGCGGTATTTCCAATCAATTTAGATTAACACTGGCTGTTATCATGTCGGTGATCCTGCTTGTCGCTAATGACAGGCTTGAACCTGTGCGTAACTCCCTCTCTTCGTTATTAAGTCCGTTGCAGTATGTCGCTAATATTCCTGGTGCATTACTCGATCTTTCTGCTGAAAGTTTGGCAACGCGAAACATGCTCGCGAAACAAAATAAAGAATTATTACGTCATCAACTGCTGATGAGTGAGCGTTTACAGCGATTTGAACATTTGCGTCAAGAAAACGATCGTCTACGTGGTTTACTGGGATCTCCGGTACATATGGATGCGAAGAAGGTCGTTGCTGAGGTGATGGAGGTCGCCAGCGATCCTTTTCACCAATATGTAGTACTAAACCATGGATCACGCAGTGGCACATTTGTCGGTCAACCTGTGGTTGATGCTCAAGGTGTTGTCGGCCAGGTGGTGCAGGTGAGCGAGCTCACTAGCCGAGTACTGCTGCTTTCAGATACCACCCATGGTATTCCGGTACGAATTACCCGTAATGATGTGCGCCTTATGGCTGTCGGCACAGGTGTGCTCGATGAATTAGAGCTCAGGCATGTGGCTAAGAGTACCGATGTGCGGGTTGGCGATCTTCTGGTGTCATCAGGCTTAGGCAAGCGTTTTCCTGAGGGCTACCCGGTGGCTCGAGTGATCAGCGTCGAAAAAGACGATGGTAAGAACTATGCTACCGTCGTTGCTCAGCCGTTAGCCGCATTAGATAGAATTCGTTATTTATTATTACTTTGGCCAGATATTGAATCTGACAGTGCTGAACTCACGCCGCCTGAGGGTGTCGAAGAAGCGGTTAAGGCGAGTCAAGAGGTCACACAATGAGTTTACATGTGGCAAATGGCCGCTGGGTCGTTTGGTTAAGCCTATTAGTGGCGATGCTGTTTCAAATCATGCCACTGCCAGATTTGGTAGAAGCATGGCGTCCCGACTGGTTATTGCTGGTCATTATCTATTGGGCGATGGCGCTGCCTCACCGATACAATATTCTCACGGCATGGGTGCTGGGTGTGATGCTAGACATCTTGCTCGGGGCCACATTAGGGATCCGTGCGTTTGCTATGTCAGTCGTCGTATATGTGGTGGTACTGCATTTTCAGCGCTTACGTAACTTCCCTATGTGGCAACAGTCGCTGCTGGTGGCTATGCAGGTGGCACTTTATAACCTAGTGGTATTTTGGGTGCAATTTGTTAGCGACTCCGCCGTTTTCGATATTAGTTTGTTCTATCCAGCACTTTCTAGCCTTGTGATGTGGCCGTGGATCTTTTGGATTTTACGCCGTGTAAGACGTCTTTATAAGGTCAGATAGCAACAATTGGTTTTAGGTTATTTTCTTCGTTAGCTTGTGACGTTAGCTTGTGACGTTAGCTTATGACTTTAAGTTAATCACTAGAATAAGTTAGCTCAGCTAGAATCTTAAAAAAGGTACTCATTATGAAGTTAGTACTTGCCTCGGGCTCGCCTCGTCGTAAAGAATTGTTAGGTCAGTTAGGTTTTTTGAACACTAACAGTGCGAGTCCATTCGAGTTCGAGATTTTAGCGGCGGATATTGACGAAAGTCATCAAGCAGGAGAGTCTGCTGAAGCGTTTGTGTTAAGACTTGCTGAAGAGAAAGCACTCGCAGGATTAGCGCTATATAGGGCGGAAAGTGGCGCCGATAACCAGGCTGTAGTGTTAGGTTCTGACACTATCGTAGTGCAAGGCGACATCATTTTAGGCAAGCCAAAAGATGAAGCCGATGCGGCGCAAATATTGGCAAGTCTGTCAGGATTGCAGCATCAAGTGATGACTGCTGTGGCGTTAACTGATGGCACCAAGACGGTGAGTCGCCTGGTTAAAACTAAGGTGCAGTTTTGCCAGCTAACCCAGGCGGATATCTTAGCTTATATCGCAACGGGTGAGCCGATGGATAAAGCCGGTGCATACGGGATCCAAGGTTTGGGTGGAAGTTTTGTTGAAGCTATCGAGGGAAGTTATTCTGCGGTAGTCGGGTTACCTTTGGTAGAAACCCGCGCGTTATTGTGTGAGATGCAAATTTTATAGCCATAAAATAGCGTAATAAATAGGCCTTAATTGCCAAGCTATAAAACATCATTCTTTGCAGACTTTAACTGGCTAATCGGTATTTTACCTCCGTTTAGCTAGATCACGATCTACGCCAAATCCTTTTTAAATTAGCTATTTCCCTAAGTGGGGTGAGTTGTGAGTAGAAGTCGATTCGCGCAAAGCCGAGTGCAGAAAAAAATAGGCTCTGAGCTCTTAATCAATGTAACACCAACAGAAGCTCGAGTTGCATTAGTCGAGCATGGTGTGCTGCAAGAAGTCCATATTGAACGACGCATGAAGCGTGGTTTAGTTGGCAATATTTATAAAGGTAAAGTGAGCCGCGTACTACCGGGTATGCAGGCGGCTTTTGTTGATATCGGCCTCGATAAGGCTGCATTTTTGCATGCCTCAGATATTGTGCCGCATACCGAATGTGTTGCCGATGTTGAAAAAGGCAATTTTGTGGTGCGCGACATTGCCGAGCTTGTTAGGCAAGGGCAAGACATCATGGTGCAAGTGGTTAAAGATCCGCTAGGCACCAAAGGCGCGCGCTTAACGACAGATATCACCTTACCCTCTCGCTATCTGGTGTTTATGCCAGGCTCTAGCCATGTGGGTGTGTCGCAACGCATTGAGTCCGAAGAAATTCGGGCTCGCCTGAAAAAAATAACACAACCCTTTGTTGATGATGATGGCGGCTTTATTATTCGCACCGCAGCTGAGAGCGCGGGTGAAGATGAACTCGTGCAAGATGCGGGCTTTTTAAGACGTGTGTGGGCCAAAGTTAGCGAGAGACGCAAGCGCCGTGGCGTGTCTTTATTGTATCAAGACCTCGCCCTACCTGTGCGTATTGTGCGCGATTTTGTGGGTACTGAGCTGGACCAAATTCAGGTCGACTCAGCGCAAACTTATGAAGAGCTGCAGCAGTTTGCGCAAGAGTTCATGCCTGAGATCGCCGATAAGCTTGAGCACTACAATGGGCCTATCCCCATTTTTGACCTTTATGATGTCGAAAATGAAGTGCAGCGCGCCTTGGGGCGTAAAGTCGAGCTTAAATCTGGCGGCTACTTGATCATAGATCAAACCGAAGCCATGACCACGGTAGATATCAATACGGGGGCGTTTGTTGGCCATCGTAATCTTGCAGAAACCATTTTTAATACCAACCTCGAAGCGACCCATGCCATAGCACGTCAATTACGTCTGCGTAATTTAGGCGGCATTATCATTATCGACTTTATCGATATGATGAATAACGACCATAAAAAGCGTGTGCTAGCCAGTTTAGAAAGTGCTTTGTCTAAAGACAGAGTGAAAACCAATATCAGTGGTTTCTCTGGCTTAGGCCTAGTGGAGATGACCCGTAAACGTACTCGTGAAAGCTTAGAGCATGTATTGTGCGGTGAATGTCCAGCTTGTTTCGGCACGGGTAATTTAAAGACGGTTGAAACTGTCTCTTACGAAATTTTCAGAGAGATCATTCGTTTGAATCGTGGCTACGATGCTGATGAGTTCTTGGTTTACTGCTCGCCTGCTGTTTATCAGAGTCTGAAAGGTGACGAGAGTCATCTACTGGGAGAATTGGAGGTCTACATCGGTAAACGAGTGAGGCTGCAAAACGAACCTATGTATGCACAGAACAAATTTGATGTGGTGATAATGTAGTGTCATCAGAGACTTGCGCACCTAAAAAGCGCTCTTTTAATTTGACTCGTTTTTGCTGGCAATTTCTCGCCATCATTTTAGTGCTGTTTGCACTTATGGTCAGTCTATTTAGGGGCTTGTTACCACAACTTGATCAGGTCCGTATGGAGCTGATCAGTTTTGTTGAGTCTGAGTATCAAGTCAAAGTGGACATCGGTAACCTCGCTGCGGAATGGCAGGCATATGGCCCTGCATTAACGGTTAAAAACTTCGTTCTACCCGCGCAGGACAACCTTCCTGTCACCCTGCTATTTAATCAAGTGCATGTGAAATTTGATTTTTGGCAGTCGTTAGTCACAGCGTCACCACAAATCGAGGATGTGATCTTCGATGGGGCAAATGTCGCCTTAGATCTGGATCGTTTAAAGGCGCTTGAGCCTCGCGAGTCGACCACCCAAATGCAGACGGATTGGATCTATAAGTTGTTATTAGAACAACTGGATCGCTTTTCAATTACCGATGCTAGATTTCAGTTGCTTAGCAAAGAGCATGATTATCGCCCCATCTTTATTAAAGATATGAAGTGGCGCAATACCAGTGGCCGGCATCGAGCTGAAGGCAAGGTTGTACTCGATGAAAATGCCTCAGAGGTAGAGCAGTTGGCATTAAGCGTCGATATTAAGGGTAATGGTAATCGCCCAGAATCTTTAGTGGGCCAGTTCTACTTAGCGGCGCGCTCACTGGATATTGGCGAGTGGGCCTCCAGACAACCTAATCCATATGACATGACAACAAGTCTGCCACTGGAAGGCGTTGTCAATCTTCAGGCATGGGCTGGATTTGCAAATAGAAGCATTGAGGGAGTAACGGTCGAGTTTCAACCTAGCTGGTTAGAGTGGTTTCTTAATGAAAAACCGCAGAAATTTACCATTAACTCTGGCGCAGTCCTGTGGCAGCCAAAAGCACAAGGTTGGTCATTAACAAGTCATGGACTTGATTTTTCAACCAATGAATCCTCTTGGCCTGCATTATCGCTGGTCGCCGAAAAAACAGAGCAAGGTATTGATGCGACTGCAAATCAGCTGGCGCTGGATATGTTATTGCCTTTGCTGCCGCTCATTCCCGGTGTAGAGCTCGATAGCCTAAATACCTGGCAGGCATTAAAGCTAACCGGCAAGATTAAAAACATTAACGCCCATTGGGGTGAGCTGCTGAAACAGCCTGAAGTGTCGCTTGAACTCGATAGCGTCGCTTGGCTTGCTTATGATGGCATTCCTGGTGTTGCTGCGATTGATGTCAAAGCGAATATACTTGATGACACGCTGAGATTTTCACTGCCTGAACAAAGCTACCTCCTCGACTTTAATGGTGATTTTGCCGCGCCAATACAGCTTAAAGGCGATGCATTTTGTGGTGATGTTAACTTCTCAGATTTATCGCTATCTTTACCAAAGATACACTTTAGTAATGCCGACTTAGACATTGATGCTGGCGTACGCTTTGAGTTTGCCGATGCGGTGCATATGGCCTTACTCGCCAACATAGATATTAATGATGTGGCTAACGTGCATCAATATTTTCCGTTAAATGGCATGAGTAGCGAGCTGGTTACTTACCTAACTCAAGCGCTTAAAGCGGGTAACACTGATGATGCGGTTGTAGTGTGGCATGGTGCATTTAGTCGTTACCCCTATGCTCAGCACGATGGTATTTTCCAGGCAGATTTTACGTTAACAAACGCTAACTTTGAATTTCAGCCAACCTGGCCTGCAGTGAGTCAGCTTAACTTGTCAGCCTTGTTTGAAAATGATGCGATGGATCTTCGGGTCAATCAAGGCCAGTTATTAGATGTTAAAGCGGACGGTGCTTATATCGGCATTCCTTCGCTGGGCGACAGAAGCTTATTGCAAGTGAAAGTAGACTTAGCGACAAAGGCTGAAGCTGCTAATGCCGTTATTCAACAATCACCGTTAGTTGATTCTGTTGGAGCAACGCTTGATGTAGTGCAGATAAGTGGTGATATTACCGGGCAGATCGATCTCAGCATTCCACTTTACGATGGTGAAAGTGAGGTGATTAAAGGGACGGTTAATTTTAAAGATACGCCTGTTTACGTGGCTGAACCTGGGATCCAACTCGATAAGGTCACCGGACAGATTCAGTTTGTCAATGATGTGGTCACAGGCTCAAACCTTAACGCTGTTATGTATCAGCAGCCGCTGCAATTTAGCTTTAATACCAAAAGCATGAATAAGAACTATGGGGTGAACGTCGATCTCGCTGGGCAGTGGCAATTAGCCGATTTGCCACCAGAGCTGCATAATCCCCTTAGCGATTATTATGACGGTCAAGTTGATTGGAATGGTGATTTGAGGTTGATCTTCGATCCCATAGGTTACCGAATTCAAGCGCGAGTCGAAACCGATCTTATTGACGCCGCCCTTAATTTACCAGCGCCTTTTTCTAAGGCAAAAGGCGAAGCTAAGCACTTAGTTGCCGAGTTAATTGGTGATAATAAACAAGCTTCTTTAGGCATTAAGCTGGATAAGCAGATGGAGTTTTGGGGTGGCTTTGGGGCTGACTCAGGCAATGCGCTAGCGCATTATGACTTGTTACTGGGGCGGTTATTTAAGCCTGGAGACAAGTTACGTAAGCACCAGGGTCACTTGCAGATCGATTTAGATAAGACCGAGCTGTCACCTTGGTTGCCGATTGTGCAGGCCTTTGTGAGTCAAGGCGAGGTTAGTCAAAGCGATATCAGTCAAGATGATGCGCCAAGCGTGTTGACTGATGAGTCCGTGACAACCAAAGCAGCTTTCTTTCCTGCTTTGGTATCAATTGATGCTGATTTAAATGATCTCAATCTTATGGGGCAACCGCTGACGGACCTCCACTTTAGCGCAGAGCCGACTGAACATGCCTGGCGATTCGATGTTAACTCGCAGCAGTTTGATGGTCGTCTCGACTTTTATCCGGACTGGGTTAATCAAGGACTAAAGATCGTCGCAAGTAAGTTCCATATGGCACCAGAATCTCGTACAGAAGAAAATGCGCATTATAAGTCTGATACGATTATGGCTAACTTGCCGCCATTGGCGATCGATGTCGATAATTTTTCATTATATGGTAAGTCGTTAGGCCACTTAGTGCTGCAAGGAACACCTAAGGGAGCGTCATATGAGATCCAAACCGTCTCAATTACCACGCCCAACGTGCAGCTAAAAGGCCGTGGTGACTGGGATATGAATCAAGGCAAAAACCTCACCTCATTCAAGTTAACTTTGGATGCCACAAAATTTGATTATCTGTCAGAGAAACTGGGGATCGACCCCGGGCTTAAGAATGCACCGACAGCCGTTACCGCAGATATTTCATGGACAGGGGCGCCTTATGCGTTTTCGTTAGAGACGCTTAATGGTGACGTCAGTTTTGAGTTAGGCAAAGGGCATTTATCTGAGGTCAGCGACAAAGGCGCACGCATCTTCTCGTTGTTTAGCTTAGACTCCTTGCTGCGCAAATTATCGTTAGATTTTTCAGATGTTTTTGGTAAGGGGCTCTATTTTGACTCCTTTAACGGTACGCTAAAGCTTGATGACGGCGTGGTTAAAACGACCGACACTGAGATGAACGCCGTTGCTGGAAACATGCGAGTGCGTGGCTATACCGATTTAATGACCGAAAGCCTCAATTATGATATTCGCTTTGTGCCGCAATTGGCATCGAGTGTTCCGACTGTCGTGCTGTTGAGCACGGGCTGGACATTTGGATTAGGGGCGTTTGCACTGACTAAAGTGCTTGAGCCTGTGATTGAGGTGATTTCAGAGATCCGCTTTAGACTGACGGGCACTATGTCAGAGCCTAAGCTTGAAGAGCTTGAGCGCAAGAGCAAAGAGATAGAAATTCCGGAGTCTATTTTACGCAAGCAATCACCGCAGCCGGATGTTCAAGGTCAGCAAACATTGCCTGAAGCCAATGCAGTAATAGTTGGGGTCACTGAAACCCCAGCTCCTGTTGAGGGGAGCCACCAGAAAAGTGCTGCAGCAAGTACTGTTACGGCGTCAGGTAGCCAGTTATCGTCGGTGACAGCGCCAAATATTCAATTTAATAGCGCTGAGGTTGCCAATACTAACAAGCATACCAGCAACAGTAACAGCAAGGCTGATATCAAGCTTCCAGCACTTAAGGTTATTGAATCCAAGCCTGAAACCGCTCATGATGAGCAGGGCGAATCATCAGATTTACCGCAGCAAGATCTATCGAACGGCAGTTTGTTTGAGTCAGATAGCCGCCAACAGGGAGAGTTAGATGCAAGTCAGCCTACTGCAATGTCAAAGCAGTCGCAGCGTATCCGAGAATCTACAGTTTATCGAGTCGCAGCTTAAATCATTACCTCAAAAGGCCAATGAATCACAGTTGGTGGTATTGCCTGAGTGTTGCCTGTTGTTTGGCGGCGAAGAAAGTCAGCAACTGCAGTATGCGATGCCTACTGAAGATAGCAAACTCAAGCAAGATTTAGCTAAGCTAGCAGCACAATATAGGGTCGTTATGGTTGCGGGCAGTATCCCGATTTTAGCCGAAGATGATCGCGTTTATAATCGCTGCTATGTGTTTGATGTCGATGGCTGTGTCTTAGGCCAATACGATAAGTTGCATCTGTTCGATGTTGAGGTGACTGATGGCACTAAGCAATATCGAGAAAGTGATGCGTTTTGTCCAGGCAAGCACATTAGCGTGGTTGATACGCCAGTGGGTAAGTTAGGATTAGTGATCTGTTATGATCTTCGTTTTCCCGATCTGTTTAGAGCGATGCGAGAGGCGGGAGCCGAGCTTATTGCTGTGCCAGCGGCATTCACCAAAGTCACTGGTGAAGCTCATTGGCAGGTGCTGTTACAGGCTCGAGCTATCGAAACCCAATGTTTTGTCTTAGGTGCTGCGCAGTGGGGACAACATAATCAGGGTAGCCGAGAGACCTGGGGGCAAAGTATGATAGTCAGTCCCTGGGGAGAGATCCTTGCCCAAAAAGCACAAGGGACTGGCTGGGTTCAAGCTGAGGTTGATCTGCAAGGCTTGCAAGCGCTTCGGGCAAAAATGCCGGTGATGGCCCATAATCGATTTGTGTCACCACAGCTTAAATAGCTCAATAAATTTAGGGCGAACAGAAACTTGCTGTGAGCGAGATTCGGTTTGCCGACGTATTTTATCGAATTAATATAAAGAGAGAATAGATGTCATTTTTAACCCAAGTTGGACAAAGCTTATTACAAGATGGGCTAGCAATCGATGATCTACAAAGCTATTTAAAGCGTATTCATGAACATCAAATTGATTTCTCAGATCTTTATTTTCAAGGTAGTCGTCACGAGTCTTGGGTATTAGAAGATGGCATTGTTAAAGACGGCAGTTTTCATATTGAACGAGGTGTAGGTGTTCGTGCTATTAGTGGTGAAAAAACCGGTTTCGCCTATGCCGATGAAATTACACCTGCAGCATTAGAAGCGGCGGCAACCGCGGCGCGTGGAATCGCGACATCGGGCGGTAATGCTCAAGTTAACGCTTGGCAGCAGCAACAGAGTAAGGCGCTGTATATCAGTTCCGATCCGATTGCTGCGATGGAAGAAGTGAAAAAGATTGAGCTGCTTAAGCAAGCTGATGCCTATATCCGCAGCTTAGATAGCCGTATTATTCAAGTTGTAGTGAGCCTGTCTGGTGTTCACGAAGAAATTTTAGTGGCAGCGAGTGACGGTACTCTTGCTGCTGATATCCGCCCGTTAGTGCGCTTTAACTGTAGCGTTATTTTAGAAGAGAACGGCAAGCGCGAGCGCGGCGGCTCTGGTGGCGGTGGACGTCATGATTACAGCGTGCTATTAGAAGATGATAGCGACGGCTTACCTTATTGCTTTGGTTTTGCTCGAGAAGCGGTACGTCAAGCTCAGGTAAACCTGCACGCAATTGATGCGCCTGCAGGCGAGATGCCTGTGGTACTTGGCGCAGGTTGGCCTGGCGTGTTATTGCACGAGGCTGTGGGCCATGGCCTTGAAGGTGACTTTAACCGCAAGGGTAGCAGTGCCTTCAGTGGCAAAGTGGGCCAGCAAGTGGCGTCAGAATTAGTAACGGTAGTCGATGATGGCACTATGACTAATCGCCGTGGTTCACTGAGTATTGATGACGAAGGGGTGCCGACTCAAAAGACTGTGTTGATTGAGGACGGGATCTTAAAAGGCTACATGCAGGACAAACTTAATGCGCGCCTAATGGGCGAGCAGTCAACCGGTAATGGTCGCCGCGAGTCATATGCACATCTGCCTATGCCACGTATGACAAATACATATATGGAAGCGGGTGAGTCAGATCCTGCCGAAATCATTAAATCGGTTAAGAAAGGGGTCTACGCGCCTAACTTTGGTGGCGGCCAGGTGGATATTACCTCGGGTAAGTTTGTGTTCTCGGCATCAGAAGCCTATCTCATTGAAAATGGTGAAATCACCCAAGCCATTAAGGGCGCAACCTTAATTGGTAATGGTCCTGAGTCGATGAGCCAGATCTCAATGGTTGGTAACGATTTAGCGCTGGATAAAGGCGTGGGCGTATGTGGTAAAGATGGTCAAAGTGTTCCTGTTGGTGTTGGCCAGCCGACATTGAAGTTAGACAAGTTGACCGTTGGTGGCACCGCATAAAAGTTCATAAGCTAGGATTTAGCGAGTAAATAATCGACTAAGTCCTAGCAGGCAAGATGATGCAATGATAGTATCGACCCATTAAAAATAGAGTAAATACTCTAGAGGTGCTAATGAAACGTTCGCTGTGTGCTCTTTTGCTAGTGTTGCCGCTAACGGCCCAAGCTAAAACCATGGCCTTTGACGAGGCGTGGCAACAGCTAATTAAGGTCAGCGATAAGCTCCAGGCGGGGGCTCAAGAAGTTAACCGCGCTGAAGCTGAACGAAGAGCGGGTGAAGATATGAACCTGCCTTCTATCGACTTAAGGGGCAGCTATACTCGCTTGGAAAAACCGATAGAGCTAGATCTGCGCGATCTTAATCCTCTTGCATCTCTTGACCCTGCCACATTGCCTCCGGCTCTTGGCGGTGCGCTTGCGGGTATTCCAGGCTCGTTATTTGTCACTCCTTTCACCGAACAAGATATTTTCCGCTCAAGCCTACAGGCCATGTGGCCTATCTACACTGGCGGTAAGATCACGGCAGCACAGGCCATTCATGAAGCTGAAGTTGCCGAGAAAGAGCAAGAGCTCAAACTGACGACTCGCGATCTATTTCTACAATTAGTCGATCGCTATTATGCCGTTGCGGTTACCGAAGCCCTAACCAGTACGCAATCTGAGTTAGTTGATTCGCTGACCTTGCATGCATCACATGCTGAGAAACTTGAGCAGCAAGGCCAGATTGCCAAGGTCGAGCGCCTTAATGCGCAAGTTGCACTTGAAAATGCTCGGGTGAATTATGGCCGTGCTAAGCGTCAGTCAGAGATGGCAATGATCGCCTTATCTATGATGCTGCATGAGCGAAAAGTGGATACCACCTCGCCACTATTTATGTTGCACCAATCACCCTCTTTGCCGCAGTTAACCCAGTTGACCCTTAATCAACATCCAGCTTTAAAGCTGCTTGAAGCGAAAGAAGCGCAAGCACAGGGGTTGGTTGATGTAGAGAAGGGCAGCTACTTACCAACGGTATTTTTATATGGTAATTACACTCTTTATGAAGACGACAGTTTGTTTTCACAGATAGAACCAGACTGGATGCTAGGCATCGGGGTCAGCGTGCCTTTATTGAGCCGAGACGGACGCAGCGGAAAAGTCGAGGCTGCTAAGAGCGCACTACTACAGGCTAGATATACCAAAGCGCAGACTCAACAGGATTTGAACTTATTACTCGACCAGAGCTATCGCCAGTTGCTACAGGCACAAGAAGAGGTGGTGTCGTTAAACACTTCAATGAGCTTGGCTGAAGAGAATAAACGTCTTAGAGACATTGCGTTTAAGCAGGGGTTATCAACCTCAATCGAAAAAGTGGACGCAGAGCTTAAGCTCAATGCGGTTGCGACCCAACAGTTGGGCGCGCAATATCGCTACGTTCAATCCTATGCAAGACTGATGGCGATAAGCGGTCAGCTAGATGAATTTATTGGAAGAAGTATTAAGCAAGGGGACACCAATGCGCACTAACCGTATCTTAGCCGCCGCGGCATTTATCGTATTAATAGGTGCCTTGGTATACGGCTTAATCCTTGCTTACACACCGAAACCACAGCTACTACAAGGGCAGATAGAGGCGCGCGAATACAACGTTTCCTCAAAAGTCCCTGGTCGAGTTGAAGAGGTGTTAGTAAGACGAGGTGATCTTGTGACCGAGGGAGACCTGCTTTTCGCTATCAATAGCCCAGAGTTAAAAGCTAAATTGATGCAAGCAGAGGGCGGACGTGATGCCGCAGTTGCTATGCAAAAAGAGGCTGACAATGGTGCGCGTAAGCAGCAAATTTCAGCCGCAAGAGAAGAGTGGTTAAAAGCGCAAGCGGCAGCCAAGTTATATCGCACGACCTATGAGCGCTTAGAAGTGCTGTTCAACGAAGGGGTACTGGCAAGACAGAAGCGAGATGAAGCCTTTACTCAGTGGCAAGCGGCCAAATATACCGAGCAAGCGGCACTGGCTATGTACCAGATGACTGATGAAGGTGCGCGAGTTGAAACTAAAGCGGCTGCAGCAGGTAATACTCGAATGGCTGAAGGTGCAGTGAATGAAGTCTCTGCAATCTTGCTTGATAGTCAAATGCGCTCTCCAAAAAATGGTGAAATTAGCGAAGTCTTGCTCCAAGCGGGCGAGTTAGCACCCAGTGGCTTTCCTGTCGTCAGTTTGATCGATATGAAAGATGCTTGGGCGGTATTCCAGGTACGAGAAGATCTACTTAAACAGTTTAAACAAGGTGATGTGCTAAAACTGACGATTCCGGCGCTTGAGCGAGATGTTGAGTTTACCGTAACCAATATTGCGGTAATGGGCGATTTCGCAACTTGGCGAGCCACAGAAAGTGGTCATGACTTTGATATGCGTACATTCGAAGTGGAGCTGCGCCCGAATGAGACGATAAAAGATCTAAGGGTTGGGATGTCGGTGCTATTCACCTTATAGGTTAGCTGGAACGGATAAGAGGTTAAGTCTTTGATTAAGGCACTCAAAAGAGAGTTCTCAGCTCTGCAAGATGATCCATGGCAGTTGGCGTTGATAAGCTATATTCCGCTGCTGAGTATTATTGGGCTGTGGTTGCTGTTTAGTGCAGGCTTGCCAAGGCAGTTACCGGTTGCAGTGGTTGATTTAGACAATAGCCAAGTTAGCCGGGCCTTAGCGCGTCAACTACAAGCTAACCCCGTCACTAAGCCAATTAGTTATGCAGGCTTACCGAGCGCGGTTGAGGCGATGAAGCAGGGGGAGGTTTATGCCTTACTTGTGCTGCCTTACGGGCTCAATCGTGATCTGCTGACAGCAAAAACACCCATTATCGATATCCGTTATAACAGCCAGTTTTTGCTGGTCGGAAAATTATTATCGAGCCAATTAATGGCGACGATGGCAGAGGGGCTTAAGCCGTTAGGTGAGCTCAAAATGCTCGCGGCAGGTGTGCCTATGGAGCAGGTTGCGGTTAACTTAAGCCCAATCAGCGCTCAGACTACGGCATTGTTTAACCGCAATACCAACTATGTAGGTTTCCTTGTGCCTCCAGTGCTTATTGCGCTACTGCAGTTGTTGGCGATGATGGTCTTTGCTAACAGTCTTAACCGTGAGCTTCGTTGGAATACGACTGAGCAATGGTCAGAGCTTGGACTATGGAAAGTGATAGGGGCAAAGGTGTTATTTTACACCCCGCTAGTATTGCTCCACGGTAGCTTTATCTTAGCCCTTGTCTATCTTTTTCTAGAGTTACCCATCGCCGGCAGTATTGCAGTGATATTGCTCGCTCAAACGGTGATGTTATTAGCGGTGTGGTTAATGGTGTTAACCATCTTTTTTGCCCTACAAGACAGCGCCCGAGTTATTAGCTTTTGTACCGCAATGTTCGCGCCCGCGTTTGCATTTATGGGGGTGACATTCCCCGTGCATGAGATGCCCGCCCTTGCTCAGTGGTGGCGAGTGATTATGCCCACCAGCCATTATATTGAAACTCATATTGCGGTGGTAAGTTATGGCCAAGGCTTGATGGCGAGTTTATCGCAAATGACCAGTTATTGGGGATTCCTGTTGTTACTTATTCCAATCAGCATCTTGGCGAAAAGAGATTTTTCTGTGACTGAAGATCCAGTGCTAATCGCTACGGTTAAGGATCAATAACATGAGCTTCTTAGCGCTTATTTGGTCAGAGTTAAAAGCGGTTCTTGCCGATAAAACCATTGTTATTACTGTTTTTGGTGGTGTGCTGTTTTACTCGATTCTTTACCCTTTGCCTTATCTCAATGAAGTTCCGACAGAGCAGCAAGTGGTGGTGATCGATCATGACCACTCATCACTCAGCCGGAAACTTATCCGTGATGCTAATGCTAGCCCTAAAATTGAGGTGATAGCAGAGGTGGGCTCAATCGATGAGGCTAAGCGCTGGATTGAAACTGGCCGGGCCCATGGTTTGCTCGTGATCCCCGCTGACTTTAGGCAAGATCTGTTATTAGGCAAGGGGGTTACCTTAAGCTACGGCGGTGATGCCAGTTACTTCTTGATCTACTCCGCCGTCGTTGAAGGTTTGGTCTCGGCAGGTTTAGATATCAGCAAAGATATTCAGCGTATGGGGTTATTAGCGAAAGGGGGGAATGCTACAGCGGTAAAACAGAGCCTTAATGTGGTCAAACTCAATAGTATTCCAGCTTTTAACCCCAGTTTAGGTTATACGCCTTATGTGGTACCGGGATTGTTCTTATTGATATTGCACCAGACGTTGCTGATTGGCATAGGTATTTTGGGCGCAAGCCAATGGAAGCAACAAGGCTATTGGCGCGAGGTTAGTCCGCTTAAACTTATCTGTGGCCGTATGGTCGCCTTTATGTTGATTTATACCTTATTAAGCAGTTACTACGTTGGTTACTGTTACTATTGGTATGACGTTAGCTTACAGGCAAGTTTGGGGAAAGTCGCTCTGCTGATGTTACCTTTTTTATTGGCAACGTGTGCGGCAGGCATCGCCTTTAGTAGTTTGTTTACTCGGCGGGATTTACCGACTCAAGTATTACTATTGGTTTCTATGCCTATCCTGTTTGTTTCTGGCTTTGTGTGGCCAACAGCACTTATTCCTGAGGCAGTTGTAGCAGTATCACAAGTTGTGCCAGCGGTTCCCGCGATTATGGCCATGTTAGAGCTAAATCAAATGGGCGCATCGTGGCAGAGCATTATGCCGCAGTGGTTACAGTTATGGGCTATGGTAGCGGTTTACTTTGGCTTGGCTTATTGGGGCGCATCTAAGCGGTTAAAGCGGGCAGCTTAGCTCTAGGTTAATTTGAGTACGCTGTTAATTTGGATGCGATGTTAATTCTGATTATTAGCATCGCATTAATTAACGGCTCATCTTGATATTGACTCCGCAAGACGCCGTGAACTCATCAATGAGGGCTTAACCGTAGCATTTAAGCTGCAGAGACTTGCTCCCTCAATACCAAGCTGATCTTCATTGGACTGTAAGATTCATCGTGTATTTAATTAAATTGCAATTAGTTGATAGAATCGACGAACTACTGATAAATAAAAAGCCCGCTGTAACTTAAGTTACAGCGGGCTTTTTATTTGTGTGTTGAAAGTGGCTGGTTTTTAGGTGCCGCTTAACTCAACAATTAATGATATGCCTGACTTTACTGCTTTAGGAGTTTCTACATCGATAGAAATAGAGCTGCTCTTGGCGGCTTCGCCTGTGCTTGCAGGATCGATATCATTGGTCAGAGTGAAGCTGGTTGTAGTGCCACCAATGCTATTGGTGTTGGGGACTTCATAGTTTGAAGCATCTAATTCACCTTCACTGGCCGTAGTCGTCAGAGTGGTGCCAAATGGCATAATTTGATTAGCGCTATCGAAGAATTGAATATTGAAAGTCATCGATGCACCAGGATCGATAGTGAGAACATCCATGGACTGTTTGCCATTCTCAAAAATTGTTCTATTACCTTGAGTGATTTTAAAGTACGCCTTTGAGCCTGACATGGTCATGATCAAGGCTTTACGGATATAGGTTTTGTTGGCTTGATTTTCAACTTTGCCACATAAACCATTTTCATAATCTGATGTTTGGCATTGAGGACCATTAAATTTATTATCGCCACAGGTAGCATCAGTTGATTCATCTAAACAGATAAACTCAGAGGTGGAAGCTGTATTAAAGTAGGGTTCACCTTTGTCATATGTGCCACTTTCATTGTCATCACGATAGGCATCGCTTAGATCGATGAAGCCTTCCGAGTGATAAGTATCGATATCCATACCGTTGCCAGAGCAGACTTTCGCTTTACCATCTGCGCCTAAACACGCTGCGAAAATTTTACCTCCGTCATCAAGCTTAACTGGATCGGTTACCTTGTTATCAAACACGTTATTACCGTTGGTATCGAAGAAGGTTTCATGACCTAAGGCATAAGCCAGCACTGTGATGCGATGATCGGGTACGCGTGGGCTAGTTGACGTCCATTCAACGCTACAACTGCCATTTACTGTTACGCAGCTTGGCTCAATTTGACCACCTTCGGCTGTAAAGTTAATGGTGGTGTCATTCGGCGCTGGGTTACCAAAGCTGTCTGATGCGTAAGCCGTAATAGAGGCTGTCTCACCATTGTGATTACCCGCTTCTGGATTAAGTATGCTGCTTGATAAACTAAAGCCTAACTGCTGTGGCAAACCTGTATTGATGGTGAGCTGCTCAGATTGTGTCGTTACAGATCCGTCATCGCTGTTTTTAGCTGTAGCTAGCACACGCACAGGTGTCGGCATGGTGCCAGACAGTACAGTAGCGCTAACCAGACCGGCTGAGTTACTGGTATTGCTGGTGGTATTACTATCATTAGCGAACGTAATATCGCCAACTGTGGTATCTAGCGAGAAATCCACGTTTTGCTGGGCAATAGGTTGGCCATTAGCATCAGCCACTTTAAAGGTGATAAGTGATGATTCACTCGAACCAGTGCCGCCAGCACCTTTAATGCGAATTGATGTCGGCTCAGCAGAGATAAAGCTCAAATTAGCTAAGGTTTGGCTTTCCAGTGAAAAATCGAGCTCTGCTGTTAGGGTTTGGTTACCCGCAACAACTGATGCGATAATTTGGTCGTTACGCTGGCTATTGCCGCTACAGCTCGTGTTCTCAAAGGTTGAACTTGCAGTACCTGATAGTGTCGTTACTGGCGAGTCGATACTGGCATCGTTACTGAGTACGCAGCTAGAGCTAAAGCTGACGCTGGTGGGTGTTTGTAAAGGGGTGTAGGTGCCATCATCGTTTTTGGTCGCTACATCAGCAGTCACCCCAAATGTCCCGCCGGCACTGACAATATATTTATCCGCTTCAAGTGGTAGGGTGGTAGCTAGTTTATTTTCTGTAAACGTGCTGCGGTCTGCTGAGAAATGACCGATGACGATAATGCCATCGTCACTGACCGCATCTTTGGCTAGCACTTCATACAGACCTGAGCTTTGATAAGTTTTACCGTCATCATCTAAGGTTACAGATAAGTTGGCGGCGCCAAGTTCTGTGTCACTGGGGGTGTAGCTGACTTGGGCAATACCATTTTCTTTCGTGAGGGCAGAGCTTGGATTAAGACTGGCGCTGCCTGCGGTAAAACTAGCTAACTTACCAGCGACTCCTTGGCCCTGCTCATTGAGGAATGTAGCTTGCAGTTGTACGGTTTCACCCGCCTTAAACTGGGTCACAACGGCAGTGCCGTTGATAATGGCGCTATTTAGGCTGAATTTAGGCTCTGATGGCGCAGTTGTCGAAGTGAACTCAAAGTTGCGGTTGGCGTTGGCGCTGCTTTCACCTTCAGTGAAGCTTGCGGTTAATGTTCCCGCGCCTTCTGCACCTGCGGAGTTACTGACGATGATTTCGGCTTGTCCATTGGAGTTAGTTAGCTTGTTGGTAACAGAAAGCTCGCCAAAGGTTGCTGAGAAAGAGATGAGCTGGCCACTACGGTCGCGATTATCTTGCTTAAGATGCGTAACGGCGCAAAAAGCGCTATTAGCGGCAAAACTCAATGAATTGGTTGGCTCGGCACAGGCGCCATCAACAACGGTCTTATAACTTAGAGAGAGGCTGTAGGTACCACCATTGTCGGTATCACTATTATCATCCGATGCACCATTACAGCCACCGAGTAAAGAAAGACACATTAAAGACAGAGGGAGGGTAGCCAGTTTTGCGGTCAGGCGCATTTGCATATTCCTTTTGCTACAAATTTTTGCTGAATATAGTACCGATGGGTAACTTATATTAACCAATCAAAGGCGCGCTCTGCAGTATAAGCCTAAAAATAGACCCATAAAAAAGCTCCCTAAGTATGGTTAATACTAAGGGAGCTATTGTGTAGCTATATAGCGATGATGTCTATATATGTAACGATTAATCTTTGATCTCGTTACGTAAATATTTACTTAATTCTTTCGCTGTCTTTGACGCTTCAATATCAGGGTTTTTCGTTAGCTCTTTTTTAGTCTGACGAATGTACTGACGAAGTTTTTGTCTATCAAATTCAGGGTGCTGCTCAATTAAGGCTTGTACCGCTGAGTCGCCTTCAGCGAGTAGCTGATCACGCGTCTTATCAGCCATATTGGTTTTAGCACTTTCGTTGCTGTTTTGGTTCAGCACGTTCTTAATCGCGACATCTAACTCTTCGAGATCAACATAACGCATTAGTTTACCAATGTACTGAATGTGACGACGGTGCGCTTCGGTATTAATTTTGATTGTTTTGGCTTTCAAAATATTATCATAAAGCGTTTCATCAAGATTTAGCTTCTGTACTTGGGTCTTACTAAGTGCAACTAATCTATTGCCATATTCTTGATAGATAGCGATTTCGCGTTTAGCGTCCGCTCTACTTTCGTAGTTCTCATCTTTGTCATAGGGCTGGTGGAAGTGTTCTGAGTCACCGACAATCTTCATATCTACAATCTCTTACAAATTCTGTGCTAATAATAACATCTAAACTTGCTTATTTCCTTTCCTATTTTTGAGGCTGTAGACCTTTCTTAGTTCATTTAGTCGATATTTTTATTCTTGAGAAGCGAGCGATTGAGCCTCACATGGCAGGATTATTTAATGTGATTGGGTTTTGGGTTTGTTATGCTATCGCTATTGCCGACAAATAAAGAGTAGATCTGTGTCTTCACCTAGCATTGATATTGAATTGGATTCCTTGAAAGATGCCGTTTCGATGGCGCTGGAATATGCAAAAACATTAGGCACTTCTGGTGCAGAAGTTGCGATCAGTAAGCAACAAGGTTTGTCTGTTTCAACGCGAATGAAAGAAGTTGAAACCGTTGAGTTTAATAAAGATGGCGCTCTGGGCATTACCGTTTTTAGAGATGGATGCAAGGGGAGCTCATCGACTTCAGATTTAAGTCAAGCTGCGATTCAGCGAGCGGTGAAAGCGGCTGATGATATTGCTCGCTTTACCTCTGCTGATCCATTTAATGGTTTGGCTGAAAAGTCATTAATGGCGACTCGGTTCCCCGATCTTGATCTGTACCACCCAGAAGATATCTCTCCAGAGGAGTTAACTCGCCTTGCGGTATTAGCCGAAGAAGCGGCATTAGACACCGATAAGCGAGTGAAAACGTCTGATGGTGCGAGTGCAAATGCCCACTCTAGCGTTAAAGTGTATGGCAATAGCCATGGATTTTTGCATGGTTATTGCAGCTCACGTTACAGCCTAAGTTGTGTAGCTATTGGTGAGCTTGAAGGCAGTATGCAGCGCGACTATGACTATACCGTCGCTCGCAAATTTAGCGAGATGACGGCACCAGAAATTATCGGTAAGAAAGCGGCTGAAAAAACGGCTGGCCGATTAGGTGGACGTAAAATCGCAACCACTCAGCTTCCGGTGCTGTTTTCACCTGAAATAGCTACAGGCTTGATGGGGCACTTAGTTGGCGCTATCAGTGGTGGCAGCTTATACCGTAAGTCGAGCTTCCTGCTAGACGCTATCGATACACAAGTGTTCCCAGATTGGTTTAGCATTCATGAAGACCCATTAATGGTCGGTGCTTTAGCAAGCTCGGCATACGATAGTGAAGGCGTTGCCACTCAGGCGCGCGATATTATCGACAATGGGCGCTTAGCAACCTACCTATTAACCAGTTACTCGGCGCGAAAGCTTGGGTTGACCAATACTGGCCATGCGGGCGGTATCTATAACTGGACCTTATCAACCACAGGGCAAACTTTTGACCAGTTGGTTAAAGAGATGGGCACTGGTCTTATCGTGACTGAAGTGATGGGCCAAGGGGTGAATACCGTTACGGGTGATTACTCTCGTGGTGCGGCAGGTTTCTATGTTGAGAACGGCGTTATTCTGTACCCAGTAGAAGAGATCACCATTGCGGGTAACCTTAAAGATATGTACCAGAATATCGTCGCAGTGGCTAAAGACAGAGATCTGCGCTCATCGATCCGCACTGGCGGGATCTTAATGGATAAGATGAAGATCGCGGGTAACTAATACCCCATATACCTAACGCCTTATATACTTATCGTTACTTGCGGTATTAGGCTTAGCTGCAATCGACTCTTAAAAAAGGTTTCCAATAGGAAGCCTTTTTTATGGCTGTTTTTATTCCAAATAAAAAATGAAAACTTGAATATATGAAAAAACATATATATTATTTTCCATATGTACGGTGTTTCGTGCATAACCGCTGATTAGAGACATGATGATGACACCTTTACAGTTTTTTAAGGCGTTGGCCGATGACACAAGACTGCGTAGCTTGCTGCTGATCCAAGCGGAAACCGAGCTGTGTGTTTGTGAGTTAATGACCGCACTTGATGAGATCCAGCCTAAGATCTCACGACACTTAGCACAGTTACGTAAACTGGGTTTGTTAGTTGATAGGCGCCAGGGGCAGTGGATTTTCTATTGTATTAACCCTGAACTACCAACATGGGCTAACGACATATTACACACTTTGGCTAAGGATCAGGCCGAGCTAATAGGCAGTAATCTAGCCAATCTTATGCAGATGGGTGACCGTCCAGAAAGAGTTAAAAACTGCTGTTAACCATCAAATACTGACTTAGCTTGGTATGGGTAAGAATTTTATTATTAGGTCAAATATTATGGGTATTTTTGAACGTTATTTAAGTGTTTGGGTGGGGCTGGCTATTTTAGCGGGTGTTTTTCTTGGTAATTTAACCCCTGATACCTTTGCTGTGGTTGCAGGGCTTGAGTATGCCCATGTCAACTTAGTGATAGCAGTCCTTATTTGGGTAATGATCTACCCGATGATGGTGCAAATCGATTTCTCTGCCGTGAAAGATGTAGGTAAAAGCCCTAAAGGTCTGGTACTGACACTGGTGATCAACTGGCTGATTAAGCCGTTCACTATGGCGGCATTGGGCTGGTTATTCTTTAAGGTGTTTTTTGTTGATTGGGTTGACCCTCAGACTGCGAATGAATATATCGCAGGTATGATCTTGCTAGGCGTAGCACCATGTACAGCTATGGTATTCGTGTGGAGTCAACTGACTAAAGGCGATCCTAACTACACCTTAGTGCAAGTGTCGGTAAACGATCTCATTATGGTGGTCGCATTTGCACCGATTACGGCGCTGCTACTTGGGGTGAGCGATATCCAAGTCCCCTGGGCGACACTGTTATCTTCTGTGGGTTTATACGTCGTCTTGCCTTTAGTGGCTGGTGCTATAACAAGGCATTTTCTGCAGCAAAAGGGTGATGACACTAAGCTCAATACCTTTGTGGCGACATTAAAGCCGTGGTCTATGGTGGGCTTGCTGGCAACCGTTGTTTTACTGTTTGGTTTTCAAGCTGAAACCATAATTGCCCAGCCTCAAAACATTGTACTTATTGCGATACCATTATTAATTCAGACTTATGGCATCTTTTTTATTGCGTTTTATGCGGCAAAAAAAATGAAGCTTACCCATAAGATAGCTGCGCCAGCATGCATGATTGCCACCTCTAACTTTTTTGAGCTAGCAGTTGCAGTGGCCATCTCGCTGTTTGGCCTGCACTCGGGCGCCGCGCTTGCGACAGTTGTCGGGGTGTTGGTTGAAGTACCCGTGATGTTATCGCTCGTGGCAATTGCTAATCGCAGTCGTCACCTATTTGCTGATGATGAGGCTGCAGAGCCATCAAGGTAAATTTGGGTTATGGGGCCTATTGATAGGCTCGAGTGATATTGCCAAGATAGATAGATAGATAGAATTTAATAAAATATTCTAGTTCTGGGCTAGCTTAATTAAGTTAGGCAAGAGCAAAGTCGCGCAAGAATTTGAACAAGATCTATACCTTACACCATTCAATAACAGGTTAAGAAACGACTATGACAATCAAAATAGGTATCAACGGCTTCGGTAGAATGGGGCGTTTAGCACTGAGATCGGCTTGGAATAATAGTAATGTTGAGTTTGTACACATTAACGACCCTGCAGGTGATGCCACGACCTTAGCGCACTTGTTAACGTTCGATTCTGTACATGGTCGTTGGTCTGAAGAGGCCACCGCTGATGGCGACATTATTAACATTGGTGAACGTCGCATTGCAACGACACGTAACAAAGCCATTGCTGATACTGACTGGTCAGGCTGTGATGTGGTTATTGAAGCCTCTGGGGTGATGAAAACCAAGGCGTTATTGCAAGCTTATCTAGATCAAGGCGTTAAAAGAGTGGTTGTGACGGCGCCAGTGAAAGAAGAAGGTGTATTGAATGTGGTAATGGGTGTGAACCATGATCTTTATGATAAAGATATTCACCCTATCGTGACTGCAGCGTCGTGTACCACTAACTGCTTAGCGCCAGTAGTCAAAGTGCTCCATGAAAAAATAGGCATCAAGCATGGCTCAATGACAACGATTCATGACATTACTAATACTCAAACGATCTTGGATGCACCCCATAAAGATCTGCGTCGTGCCCGAGCCTGTGGTTTAAGCCTTATTCCAACCACCACTGGCAGCGCCACGGCAATTACCCATATCTTCCCTGAGCTTAAAGGAAAGCTTAACGGCCATGCAGTGCGCGTACCGTTAGCTAATGCATCGCTAACTGACTGTGTCTTTGAGTTAAACCGCGATACGACAGAAGCTGAGGTGAATCAGTTATTACGCGAGGCAGCAGAGGGTGAGCTTAAAGGTATATTAGGATACGAAGAGCGTCCACTTGTGTCTGTGGATTATAAAACTGACCCTCGTTCAAGCATTATTGATGCACCATCGACTATGGTCGTTAACGGTACTCAGGTAAAACTGTATGTCTGGTATGACAATGAGTGGGGCTATGCCAATCGCACCGCCGAGCTTGCGATTATGGTCGGACGAGCGGATCAGGCTTAAATAGAAGGTGCTAGGTGCTAGGTGCTAGGTTCTAGGAAAAGTAGGGCGCTTCGCTTCTAGGTTCTAGGTTCTAGGTCCTAGGAAAAACAGGAAAAGCCGGGCAGAGCTGCGATGGTTTAAGCTAAGACGGTGATAGTCTGAGTCAGCCTGCTGTTTTAGTTTTTGCCTTTGCTTTCCTAGCAGCGCAGCGTTCTAGTCGTGGCGCAGCCACGTCCTCGTATCCTAGTTCCTTTTTTAAAGGTGGTAAGCGTGTTAGCTAAATATCGTTCTTTGCCAGATAGCATTAAGCAATATCTATTGGTCACCGGTAACTACTGGGCATTTACCCTTACCGATGGTGCCTTGCGTATGTTGGTGGTGCTGCACTTTTATGACCTAGGTTACACGCCGTTGGCGATTGCTATGCTGTTCCTGTTTTATGAAATCTTTGGTGTGATCACTAACCTTGTCGGCGGCTGGCTAGGGGCGAGGCTTGGGCTGAATCGCACCATGAATATCGGTTTAGGTTTGCAAATTGTCGCGCTAGGTATGTTATTGCTGCCAGCAGCGATGCTCACAGTGCCTTGGGTGATGGCGGCGCAGGCGCTGTCAGGGATCGCTAAAGATCTGAATAAGATGAGTGCTAAGAGTGCGATAAAAACCTTAGTGCCCAAAGATGCTGAAGATAAGCTTTATCGTTGGGTGGCGATGCTGACAGGCTCTAAGAATGCCCTGAAAGGGGCTGGCTTTTTTCTTGGCGGGCTATTGTTATCGCTTACCGGTTTTACGGGGGCGATAGCCATTATGGCAGCGGCTCTTTGTGTCGTTTGGCTTGGCAGTATAGTTAGATTGAAAGCTGATTTAGGCAAAGCGAAATCTAAGCCTAAATTTACCCAGATATTTTCTAAGAGCGAGAGCGTTAATATTCTTTCCGCCGCGCGGCTGTTTCTGTTCGCCGCTAGAGACGTGTGGTTTGTGATTGCATTACCTGTGTTTCTTGCCAGCCAACTGGGTTGGGAGCACAGTAGCGTTGGTGCTTTTCTTGCGCTGTGGGTTATTGGCTATGGCATGGTTCAATCTATTGCGCCATCTTTAACGGCAAGAAAGGCGACGCCAGATGGACAGGTTGCCACGCGTTGGGCGGGGTTACTAACCTTAGTCACCTTGGTGCTCGCGGTGCTGCTCTTTACTGACTGGGTAGCCCCTCAAATCGCGCTTATTGCTGGCTTAATGGTGTTTGGTGGCGTCTTTGCCATCAACTCTTCACTGCACAGTTACTTGATTGTGAGCTATGCAAGCGATGATGGTGTATCGCTTGATATTGGCTTTTATTATATGGCTAATGCGCTTGGAAGGTTACTGGGCACGATTCTATCGGGTTGGGTGTATCAAGAGGCTGGGTTGTCTGCTTGCTTGTTTATTTCGGCGGCCATGCTGTTTGTGACCTTTGTTATTTCCTTTAAATTACCTCGAATACAGCTTAGATAAAGGCCTTCCTACAGCTAGTAATGACCACAATCGATTATTGTCGTAGCGCCGTTGTGCGCTACGGCAAACCTCGTTAGTTTATTTTTCAGTCTTTCCAAAGGTTAACAATTCGTTGTACTCTGTTTGAAAGTTTGAGTGTTTTTATCTTTTGGGTGTGAGCGTTCGCTTTATTAGGACCTTTTGATCTTGCTAATCTAATTCAAGATAAAAAATGACAGATCAAAAAGCCCTAAATACATGATTTTAAATATAAGTATAAATATAAATAATAACGATAAATTCTCTGTATCGACGAGGTTTGAATGGAAGCTATTACTGATTTTGTAGGCATGGTCAACGGCGTGGTCTGGGGGACACCAATGTTGGTTATGATTCTGGGAGTGGGCTTGTTCTTAACGGTGGGTTTGCGCTTGATGCCTATCCTAAAATTAGGCACAGGTTTTAAATTATTGTGGTCGGGTCGCATCCCTGACAAAGATAAAAACATGAAGGGGGAAATTAGCCCTTTTAATGCCTTAATGACCTCTCTGTCGGCCACCATAGGTACAGGTAATATTGCAGGTGTTGCCACCGCGATTTTTATTGGTGGACCCGGTGCACTATTTTGGATGTGGTGTACGGCGTTGGTCGGTATGGCAACAAAGTTTGCCGAAGCTGTATTAGCGGTTAAATACCGTGAAGTGGATGACAATGGTAACCACGTTGGTGGCCCAATGTACTACATTAAAAATGGTCTAGGTTCGAAGTGGGCCTGGTTAGGTACTGCTTTTGCACTGTTTGGCTCGCTAGCAGGTTTTGGTATTGGTAATACTGTGCAGGCTAATTCAGTTGCCGATGCGCTTAGCAGTAACTTTGGTGTGCCTAATTGGGTTACCGGCGTTGTGCTTATGGTATTGGTTGGTGCGGTGTTAATGGGTGGCATTAAGCGCATTGCTGATGTTGCAGGCAAATTAGTACCAATGATGACAGTATTTTATATTGCCGCAGGTATTGCTGTATTGGTGGTCTATGCCGCAGAGATCCCAGCAGCCATTGAGTTGATTTTATACAGCGCATTTAACCCCGTGGCGGCTCAAGGCGGCTTTGCCGGCGCAGCAGTTTGGGCCGCGATTCGCTTTGGTGTTGCTCGTGGTGTGTTCTCCAATGAGGCTGGTCTAGGTAGTGCGCCTATCGCGCATGCGGCGGCGCAAACTAATAATCCAGTTGCTCAAGGTTTAGTGGCGATGCTAGGTACATTTATTGATACCTTGATTGTCTGTAGCATTACGGGTTTGGCCATTATCGTATCGGGCGCTTGGACCTCAGGTGAAAACGGCGCGGCGTTGACCTCGTTTGCCTTTTCTCATGCATTCCCGCTTGGAAACTATGTGGTGGCGATTGCACTAACGGTATTTGCATTTACGACCATCTTAGGTTGGAGCTTTTACTGTGAGAAGTGTGTGCAGTTCCTATTTGGTGTGAAAGCGATTAAGCCATTTAGAATTGTTTGGACCTTAGTAGTGCCATTAGGTGCGGTGAGTTCACTGGAGTTTATCTGGCTACTTGCTGATACGCTCAACGCTATGATGGCGATCCCTAACTTGATTGCCTTAGCACTGCTAAGCCCTGTGGTATTTGCGTTAACTAGAGAGTATTTTCTGAAGAAGCGTGAGACTGATTTGGAATCACAAAAAGCGAAATAGTCGCTCATTGAGCGCTTAAAAACTAAAAAAGCTCCTGGATAATATCTCAGGAGCTTTTTTTATCACATGATTTTAAGCCTATGCCCAAAAGTCATCTTCACTTAAATCACGTTTTAATTGCGCTCTTTCAAGGTAGGCTTCGAGGCGTTTTTTTACCTCTTTTTTGTGCGCTAACTCGTCAGCGGCTTGCTGATTTTTAGGCGTTGTATACGCCTCCATCTCTACATCGTTGGGCACAAAATCAATAGTCTGAGCCATCACGAATTCCTCTTAGCTAGGTATCCATTGTTCCGAATCGCTTGCATAGCGTTAAAAGGGAATACTCTCGATACCATCGGGTTAATAACTAAACAATGTCTGCACTCATTGGCTTACTTGATTAAATCTATTAGTAAGTGCTTAATTTGGAATTTAGCAGGGTGTGATTTAAAAATATGCGATCCATGTAACAAAATTACATTTATAGTTGTTTTTTTATTATTTTGAATGGTTTTTAGCTACTTAATGAAATTAAGCAACACTTGTGGGGTTACGCATTATTGGCCATTTACTCTTAATTAATGAGTAAATGGCCTTTATTGCAGTGAGTTATAGAGCAAAACTGTAGCTGTAACCGAGTAAAACCTTGGCGTCGTCATTTTTAAGATCTGTGTCACTGACAGTAAAAGAGACACTGCCCAAATCGGTATCTTTACTCAGCGCAATGGAATAGTCGGCATAGTTGTTAGTGTCAAACCAAGCGGTGACGACATCGCCTGTAGAGTAGCCATAATGAGCGGAGATCGATAGCGTATCTGATAGTGGATAAGTCAGGGTCGTTTGAATGTAACCCATGTCGGTATTATCAAGATCTGCGGCGGTTACATCGTTGCCAGCATTGACTAAGTGAGAGTAACTCACGGCTATCCATCTCCAGCTCACCGCTGCGGTTATTTCGCCTAAGTCTATACTGGCATCGGCATCAGGATAAGCGTAATAGAGGTAGCTTAAGTCATACTCAAATTCATCGCCGATGGTCCCCGCAAAGCCTGCATAAAAATCAACTTCATAGCTCGTCTCATCGCCAAAATCGACATTCGATGCCCAAGTACCTGCATAGAAGCCTGAATCGTGGCTGTAATCGATTCCACCTTGCACGGCTACAGCATCATCTGTTTGTGTTACACCGCGCCATAGGTAGTTGGAAGTGGCGCCTATATTGGCCTCCACCGCGGCATGTGCAGTGGTGCTCAGTAGTGATGTAAGAAGGATTGCGGTGCTGTTAATTAGTAACTTGTTCATTCTATTCCCCTTTGCAGAAACATTATTGTGTTTTTTATGCTCACAATTTATTTAGCAAAGTCTAAGCCAAAGTTTTTAGTCATTTAAAACAGTTGGTTAAATATGTTGGTTCCGATGCTGATAGTCAGATTGAATCAAACTGGGGCAGGTAGCACCGTGATAGGGCAGAGGAGGGAGCAATGATACAGGCATAAAAAAACCTCCGTAAGGAGGTTTAGTTATCAACTGCGGAAACAGTGATTTAGTTAACGCTATCTTTAAGCGTCTTACCAGCTTTGAACTTCGGAACTGTAGCTGCTGGGATTTGGATCTCTTTACCTGTCTGTGGGTTACGGCCAGTACGCGCTGCGCGTTCTGTCGTTTCAAAAGAGCCAAAACCAACGATAGAGATTTTCTCTCCATTCTTCATTGCTTCTGCAACAGTTTCTTCAAAAGATTTTAAGGCGCGAGCGGCTTCAGCTTTAGTTAGTTCTGCAGATTCAGCCATTTTTGCAACAAGTTCAGTCTTATTCATTTGAATAGTCTCTTCTTTCCGTAGATTTATTTGTTAGTAGCGTTATGTAACATGCCACAAGCATTTGCATTTGAAAAGCGCTTTAACCCCATGAAATAAGCATTAAAGTCAAAAATAGGGGCAATTTCTCAGTTTTTTACTCTTCAAGCAGCTGATAAAGGATCTGTTTGACGACATTGGGCTCAAAAGGTTTGTCGCAAAGCGCATTCACTCCGGCTTGAGACACGTTACTTAAATGAGTTTCATTCGCTTCAGATGACACCATTAAAATCGGAATATGGGATTGTTGGCTGTCGTTACGAATAAACTGAGTCAGGGCTAAACCATCTACGCTGGGCATGTTGTAATCGGTAATCACCAAATCAAACATCTGCTGTTGCATCAGCTCAATAGCTTCTTGGCCATCTTGGGCCTCAGTGATCATCCTTAAGCCGAGATTGGTAATAGTACGCTTAATAATATTACGGGCCATTTTACTGTCATCGACCACTAACACTCGCAGATCTTGTACATCAAAATGAGTTAAATCTAATTCATCATGAGTTAGTAGATCGATGGTGGCATTGAGCGCCTTACCTAAATGCTCGCTAGAAAAAGGTTTAGGCAATATCGCAACGACCCCCGATTGACGATAGTGTTCTAACTGCTCGCGTCGACACTCACTTGAAACCAACATAAATTGGATTTCGTTAAAGTGAACCGATGCTTTAAGTTGCTGCAGTAATTCTAAAGCGGTTCCGTCTTCAAAGTGCATGGCACTGGCGACAAGATCTGGCTGGTGACGGTTGATAATATGCAGAGCTTCAGCAAGCGTGGTGGCTGTTTGTATGTTGCTAACACCTTCTTGCATTAAGCGCTGGCTGATAATTTTTCTTTGGGTATCTGAAGGCTCAACCAGCAAGATTGATAGTTCGCTGGGCTGTAAATGACTCATAAATTTATTACCGATCTTATTGCTATTATGGCGTTAACGTACGTTAAGCATTGTTGCTTATCAAGTAAGTAACAGGCTGTGTGCTTGGCTTAGTCTGAGATCTTGTTCGTCATTGCGCTGTTAACTCACAAGGTTGGGCTTTAAGTATTGTCGTGTCTTTGCACTAAAAGCGACCCAGTATTGGAATGTCATAGCGATGATTGCAGCAATGACGATGCCAATAATAGGAATATTCTGGCCGTTATATACGACTTTTACATCCTCAGGGGTAATTTGGTAGGCGATAACGGCAGCGGTTGCTAATGCAAGTAAGGCAACGGTTTGAATGGCTAGGTAGATTTTAAGTACCACACCGGCCCAAAATTGGCGCATGATTAAGCCATAAAGCACAGGAAATACACCTAAAGTTAATAGATCGAAGGCTTGGGTGGTAAAGGTTCGCCAGAGCGCGGCAACTGCGAGTAGAGCGTAGAAAAACATTAAAATGGCTAATAATGGGTGAGGTTTGGTCATGGGATATTTCAAGCCGTTATATTTTTATAGGTTTGTTGCTCGAAGTTTAAGAAAAACCGCTGTCCGCGTCTACAGCGCGTTGTTAATTGGCCAAGTCGATGAATGATATTGTTTAGCTAAGATGGCGAGTAATGCGATAGAATAGCGACTATCACAGCGTACAATTTTAGAGAATCCGATGACAGAGTCTGAGTTTTGGGAATTAGTCACCCGAACATCACCACAACAAGAGCAAACTGAACTTGCAGAAGCGCTTAAGCAAAAGCTGAGCCCGTTAACGAATGAAGAGTTGCGTGACTTTGACAAGATATTTGGTCAACAGATGCGTCGTTCATACTCTTGGTCAGTGTGGGGCGCGGCTTATATTATTACCGGCTGTGATTCTGAGTATGCCTTTGCTGAGTTTCGTTGCTTCTTAATTTCATTAGGTAAAGACTGGTACGACAAAGTGATTGAGTCGCCTGATGCGTTAGGCTCTCTAACGCTTTGGCCTGAAAAAGATGGCTCTGCCTATCCTTTCCTCGATGAATACGATCTTATTGCTGGCCAGCTTTATGAAGATCGTAGCGATGACGAGCTACCTTATGTGCCATCGGGCCAGGCTAACCCAGCAGGTAAGAAATTTTCTCATAAGAAAAAACAGCTTAAGGCTGCTTATCCACTATTGAGTGCCGCATTTCCTTTCTAAAGCAATCTCGTCGGCGCTAACAGCAATAAAAACGAGGCATGGCCTCGTTTTTATTGGGGATTCAATCTAATACCGATTGCTATTACTCGTAGCAAACTTCAGTTTCACTGTCGAAGTCTAGTCCGTAAGCTGTGCAAGTTAACTCCATAAACTCCTGTTCAGACTCCTGCACCTGCTCATCAAACTCAGATTGTAACTTAGACTCTAATGCTTGATCTGACTTAGCTTGATGTTGGTCTAAGATTTCATAGTGGCCTGCGATCGCTGCTTTCTCTTTGGCAGTAAACTCCTCTGCGCTGGCTTGGCCGATGAAGCTGAAAGAGATCAATATTGCAGCGATAAATGCCATGCGGCCAGAAAACGGAATGTTGGTAATATTCGAATAGTTCATAGTGACTCCAAACAATTAAATAGATGACCCAATTTAGGAACCGTTTGCTCTTAGCTGCACATTTGCTCTTATTAGCATTAGTGGCAAGCTTGCGAGTATTCCTCTGTGGTGCGTGTTAACTTGATACGTATGTTAGCGAATGCAACATGTACACAGGCTGAACAAAAAACGAACTACCGGCTTTTACATGTTAAGTTGCTAATCTAGGTGCTAATTCAGGTGCGAGTTAAGGCCTGGAGGTTGTTTTGCTGAAGGGGAGGTGTGTCAGACGGCTAATGATAGTGGTCTTAGTGATCCTAGTGATCTTATTGAGAAGCAAGTCTTAGTGAACTTATTGAAGAACAAGGTTTAAAAGTCTTCGATAATAAGGATTACCTTTTATTCATTCGTCAGGATTACATACTATTCATTTGTCATCGTTTCACAATGAAAGCCTTGACGCATTGAATCAAAACGACAGTTTAAGCCGCACTCCCAGGCTACACCGCCCAGTTTATCAGATGCTTGCTGAGCGTATGCTTTACAGCTTGGATAGCTGTCAAAGTCATCTTTCTTGTCATATTTACCAGAGTTGTATCCATTTTTATAGATAAAAGCTGACCATGTTTCAGACTCTGATGTCTCGGATTGGTTGATACTAAAAATGGCTGCAGCTAGGCCGGCAAATAATATTATGACAAACAAAATTGGAGTGAACTTCTGCATGGACTCGTTTCCAATAACTGGTTGGTAGTAATTGCACTGTAATAGCTTAATACTTAGTCTTTGTAGCTTAGTCTTTGTAGCTTATGAGCTGTGCCAAACAAAGCAAATCATAAGCTGATAAATGATGCTTTAATAGGGGAACACTGCAATTAACGCAACAAAGTGGCTTATCGCATTGTCTACTAATATTATCGTGGTAACGGTAAAGTGCAGAATTAAGCTTAGGTACAGGTGCTACATTGTATAGTTTACTTATTAATCATCCAGTCACGCTCGACTGTGGAGGCACATATGAAGGTTAAACATATACTGATCGCGGGGATACTTGCATCTAGCTCTGCTTGGGCCGCAGATGAAGCGATTGAAAACCCTATAACTGAAGATGGTGTTGTCAAAATTGAGTGGCAAGATCCCAACAGCTTTAGAGACATAAGATCGAGCGGAGAAATTCAATCTCGTTTTGAAAAACGCACCTTCGAACAACTGACTAAAAGCTTAAACAAGGAAGCGGTGAAGGTTCTCAAGCCTGAACAGAAACTAGAGATGGTTGTTACCGATCTCGATTTAGCTGGTGACGTTAGGCCCACATTTGGCGCGACTACTCACGACCTTCGGGTGGTAAAAAATATCTATCCACCACGTATTACCTTCAGCTACAAAATTCTACAAGATGATAAAGTGATTATGGCGGGTGACGAGAAGCTAACAGATATGAACTTTATGTATTCGGTTAATGCTAGGAATGACAAGCCCTATCGCTACGAAAACACAATGTTAGCCTCCTGGCTTAAAAAAACGGTAAAGCCTAACCTTTAACGCGTTTTATTATTAAAATATTAAATTTCAATTGGTTAAGCAGTTTTGCGGCTAAGTGTGAACGGCCAGTATTACGAACTCATTGCCGCTTCTTGTGTAAATAGGCTAAGTGAGCTTTCAGCTTGCTTCGCCTGTTTTTTTGCTTGAGCGCTGTAAAGAGACAGTTGATGCTCATTGCAGCCAAAGGTGATTGAGGGGGGAAGTATACCCGCCGTGAGTGAGATCAGCCCATGATAGCACTGAACACCATTTCTATCTTCAGCCAGCATCTGCTTATCTTGCCAATGTCGCTTTGAATAAAAAGAAGATTTTACGGTATCGAACTCGTCAATAATTTCTTTAGCCTGACGCTCTATATCAACACAAGTGCTGATTATCACAAAGTCATCGCCCCCTATGTGGCCGATAAAGTTACTGCTTGTTTGCTGGCATAAAAGTAACCGAGAAACCTCCATAATCACTTCATCACCACGACAAAAGCCATAGATATCGTTGTAAGGTTTAAAGTGAGACAGGTCAAAGTAGGCGAGATAAAAACGTTTTTTTTGTAGTCGTAGTCTTCGCAGCTCTTCTTGGATCGGAATATTGCCAGGTAACCCGGTTAGTGGGTTCGCATGCCTTGCGATTGCAATTTTTTGCTCAGTGATTTTAGCTAACAGCTCTTTGGTATGGCCGATACCTAAGAGCTTACCTTGCTTGAGAATAATAAATTGCTGGACCACTAAATCGGTCGACTCCATAGTCAGCCGTTGGCTGACTTGAGAAATGGGCATTTCGGCTTCAATACTAATGAGCTCGGTTGTGAGCACTTCATCTACAGCTCTATGTTCGTGCAATGCCCGTCCGTAAGGAGTGCTGAACAGCTCGATTACCTGACTTCTTTGTACCATGCCAATCACTTGTTCGCCGCGCATCACAACGATGGCTTGTAGGTTTGAGTGCTGGTTAAATGTCTCACCAATTAGCTTGAGTTTGTTATCGAACTGGCAGGTTATAGCCTTGCTAGACAGGCTTTCTGCCGATTCAGCAAAACGCACTCTGGGGATTACGGGTTCGATAGAGGGGCTAAATGGAATATGGCGGTTGGGGGTTGGTTCTGGTCGGCCGAGTAAAAATCCCTGACAATAAACAATCCCTAGCTGCTTTAGCACAGCTAACTCTGATTGGGTTTCTATCCCCTCGGCTATCACCTTACAACTAAGATTTTGACAAAGGGAGATGATGGAGCGAACAAACTCCTGTTTTACTGATGAGGTGTCTATCGACTCAATAAAATGCCGATCAATTTTTACATAATCTGGAGCCAGTTCGGACCATAGCCTTAAACCTGAATAGCCTGCTCCTAGATCATCAATCGCAGTCAGAAACCCCTGGCTTCGATAGTGGTTTAAGCAGGACTTTAACAGATCGATATCATCGGCAGGATACTGCTCTGAAAGCTCTATCACCACCTGGGATGGGTGTAAGCCTAATTCCTGTACTAGGCTCAGAGTGAGGCCTTTAGCGTGGTTAGGCTCTAAAAGTGCTTTAGGAGAAATATTTAAAAATAGTTTGCCGGGAAGTTGAGTATGTTTAAATTGTTGAATGGAAATTCGTCGGCATAAACTTTCGAGTTCTGAGAGACGTCCTTCATAGGCAGCGGTCTTAAATAATGGAACCGGTGAAAATAGTGGACTATGCTCAGGTCCTCGGCTTAAGGCTTCAAAGCCGTGAATTTGGTGAGTCGTTATATTGCATATGGGCTGAAAGACCGCTTTAATTTTTTCATTATCGATGATCTTTGATAGTTCATGTTGTAGATCAATTGCAGACATCTTTCCCAGCCAAATATGGATTATAAGAAAGAGTCTATGACATAGGTATTACATTGATATGACAGGTCGTTGGGGCGGAGTAGTAGAGGCTGTTTTTAAGCTAAATCAAGCACTAAAAAACACCCTCTCCTAATAACAAGCGGGCAGATAAACTATTTTGCGTTTGATTTAAACGCCAGCATGGTTTGCAGTAGCAAGCCAAGTTTTGGGATATAGCTTTCTAACGCCTTTGCAAGCGTCTCTGGCTCTTGAATAAACCCTTCCATATCGGCAGCAAGTTCTTGCACATATGGCGTGAAACGGTTGCTTGTGGTTGTAAATCCTTCTGATTCACTAAAGATGGCATCAAACTTTACGTGACCGGATTTTTTCAGTTCGTCCAGTCTAGCATCTGCATCAATGGCTTGGCGGTAGGCGGTTTGCAAACTGGCTTTTAGTTGCTCGATAACCTGTGTGTGTGGCATAACAGCCTCTCAATTTTAAATTTTGCTGAATTATAAGGGGCAAGCATGATAGCAACAAGTGTCGCTAGACGTTTATTCTCACTACTGGGGCTTAGTCTGTTATTTGTGTCAGTAACAATTCAAGCTGCACCGGATGATAAACCGCCGTTTTATCAAATATCTTATCAAGGTAAAACCGCTTATCTTCTAGGCTCTATCCATATTGGCCAGCAGAGCTTTTTCCCACTAGCAAAGCAAGTTGAGCAGGCGTTTCAAAAGTCGGCGGCGCTAGTTGTCGAGGCCGATGTGAGAGATGCGAATGTGCCAGCATTGTTGGCTAAATATGGCTCTGAGAAAATACCGATAGATGCACAGACCGAGAAGGTATTGACTCAGTATTGCCAAGATAAGCAGCAATTTTGTACCGCGATTGAAAACTATGCCCCCTGGTTACAGTCTATGCAGCTTAGTATTGGGCGTTATACCGCACTTGGCTATAGCGGTCTTTATGGCGTGGATTCGGTGTTAGTGAGTCAGGCTGGAAATCGACCCGTCTATGAGTTAGAAAGTACGGAGTTTCAATTTGAACTGCTATCCTCTTTTGACGCTGATACGCAGTGGAATATGGTCAGAGAGGCTATTGAAGCTCCCGATTCTGATATGCTCAAATTAATTTCAGCGTGGCGTAGCGGCGATGAAACAGAGCTTGCCGATCTCATGGAAGGTGAGATGCTGCGTGACGGTGAAACGCAAATGGTTGAGAAGATGCTCTGGGATCGCAATAAAACTATGGCTCAGGGAATTGTTGACTTGATGCAATCGCCCAATACATTACAGCCACTATTTGTCATCGTCGGTGCCGGACATTTAGTAGGACAAAAAAGTGTTCAATCTTACTTGCTCCCTTTGGGTGTTAAGGCTAAAAACTGTTGGCAACAAACCTGTAGCTAAGGTGTATCGAATCCGGTCGGTTAGGGCGATTATCGGGTTTGGGAGTTTTGATGTATAATAAGCCGCTTGTTTTGGCTCACTGTGTTACTGCAAAAGGTTCTATCGGTTTGAATAAAGAATACTGTATCGATTTAAAGGCGTTGCCTTCGCTATTCACCCTTTATCGCAAAATATTTTTTGGACGCAAGCCCGGTTGGGACCAGCAGCCATTGCCGATGGTCAAGGTGACGAGCCCGAATGTATCGATTTCGCCAGATAAAGTAGTCCAATATGCGAAAGTATGTGGCTTTGATTTTGACGGTAAAACGCTACCGCCGACCTATCTGTATGTGATGGCATTTCGATTACATGCGGTGATTTTTACCCATGAAGCGATCACCTTCCCACTGCTTGGCATGATCCATTTAAAAAACAGCATCACTGTGCACCGTAGTGCTCGCGTAGATGAAAAGTTCGAAATTCAATGCGCGTTAACCACGAGTTGTATGACTGACTCAGGCCTTGAGTTCGAGTTAGTTTCTAAAGCGTATGTAGGTAGTGAGCTAGTTTGGGAATCATTGTCGACTTATCTATACCGCATCGAAGGTAAGGCGAAGCGAATTCGTCCACCTAAAGCCAATGATATGACTTGGCAAGAGCCAATAAGCTGGAGCTTAGCCGAAGACTTAGGTCGTCGCTATGCTAAAGCCTCTGGTGACTATAATTTGATCCACTTACATCCCGTGATGTCTAAACGCTTTGGTTTTGATCGTGTATTGGCTCATGGCATGTGGTCAAAAGGGCGCTGTATTGCACAGTTAATGCCTAATATTGGCGATCGCGCCTGCCAGATTGATGTGGCATTTAAGCTACCGTTATTTATGCCAAGCAATGTGAGCTTTTCAGCTGAGGAGCAGGACGATAAAACGGTATTTGAATTGAGAGATCAAAAAGGCCGTCGTCCCCATTTAAGCGGTGAAATCACCTTTTTATAATCGTTTATTGTTGAATAATTAAAGGCGCTGAAAGCGCCTTTTTTGTTGCTAGAATCTAATGCAAACACGGTATTTTTGGCATTATAAAAAAGCCTTATATTGTAAAGTTGAACGTTAAATCGACAAAAAAATGACCAGTTTGTTGACGTAGATTACAAAAAGCTAAAATAACATCGGATTGTTATTTTCTAGCTATCAGAGATCACCTATATTGCAGCGGTAATTACCCTACATAATAATAGATTGTGGAGCCATAAGCATGCAGTCAGATATTGAAATTTCACGCCAACATACCTGTTTACCCATCACCAAGATCGCAAACGATCTCGGACTGAACCCAGATGAGTTTTCCCCTTGTGGCGTTAACAAAGCTAAAGTTTCCTTGTCCGTAGCTAAAAGGTTAGCTGATAAACCCAATGCCAAGTTAGTGATTGTAACAGCCGTTACGCCTACACCTTTTGGGGAAGGTAAAACCGTGACCACAATTGGCCTCACTCAAGCGATGAATCTCAATGGTGTTAAAGCTTGTGCCTGTATTCGTCAGCCGAGCATGGGACCGGTTTTTGGTACTAAAGGTGGCGCTGCAGGTGGCGGTTTTGCACAAGTCGTACCTATGGAAGAATTGAACCTGCACTTGACCGGTGATATCCATGCCGTGAGTAGCGCCCATAACTTAGCTGCGGCAGCAATCGATGCGCGTTTATTCCATGAAACTCGTTTAGGCGCTGCTGACTTTACTAAAGAGTCAGGCTTACCGGCGCTCAATATCGATGCGGATAATATCCTCTGGCGCCGAGTGGTGGATCACAATGAGCGTAGTCTACGACAGATAAAAGTAGGCTATGGCGCGATGAATGGCCCAGTGCATGAGTCTGGATTTGATATTACAGCGGCATCAGAGCTGATGGCTATCTTGGCGTTAAGCCAAGATCTAAAAGATCTTCGACAGCGTATTGGCCGTTTAGTATTAGCACTTAACACTCAAGGTGAGCCGATTACCGCAGAGAACTTAGGTGTTGCTGGTGCAATGACGGTGATTATGATTGATGCGATTGAGCCGACTTTGATGCAAACCTTATCTGGTGATCCTTGCTTTATTCATGCGGGTCCTTTTGCCAATATCGCCCATGGTAACTCTTCGATTACTGCCGATACGATTGCGGCCAAGTTGGCTGATGTTGTCGTCACCGAAGCGGGCTTTGGCTCCGATATGGGCTTTGAAAAGTTCAGTAATATTAAAGTCAGAGAGTCTGGTTATGCACCAAGTGCGTCGGTTGTTGTCGTGACGCTTAAAGCACTTAAGGCTAACAGCGGTATCGAGTCAGATATCGATATCAACCAGCCAGATATGGAGCGACTACAAGCCGGTTTTGCTAATCTAGAATGGCATATCAATAACGTTAGCCAGTATGGCGTGCCAGTTGTGGTGGCGATTAATCGCTTTCCAACGGATACCGACGAGGAACTTGAGTGGCTGAGCCAGCGTATTAAGCAAACTAAGGCTTTTGGTAGCGAGATCAGTGAAGCCTTTGGCAAAGGCGCAGAAGGCGCAAGCAAACTCGCTGATATGGTGTACCGCGCCACACAAACACCGTCAGACTTTAAGCTACTTTATCAAAGTGATACAAGTTTAGAGGCTAAGTTGATGACCTTAGCTGAGGTCGGATACGGCGCATCGAGTGTGACGTTATCGGATAAAGCGAGATCGCAGCTAAACTGGCTAACTAAGCATGACTATGCTGGTTTACCTATCTGCGTGGCTAAAACACCGATGTCGATAAGTCATGACCCTAATATTAAAGGGATCCCAACAGGGTTTGAATTGCCAATCACCGAGCTAAGGCTGAATGCCGGAGCGGGTTTTGTTACGGCATTCGTCGGACAAGTGATGACCATGCCGGGTCTTGGGGTTAAGCCGGGTTACCTTAATGTCGATATTAATGATGCTGGTGAGATCATTGGTCTGGCTTAAGGGCGATTATAAAATGAAAAAAGCCCCGACAACTTAGGTTGTCGGGGCTTTTTTCATTTTATCTTTGTAGCTTATTTTTCTACAGCTGTTTGATAAATATGTACATCGCGCTGCGGAAACGGAATGCTAATACCTTCAGCGTCAAAGCGCATTTTAACGGTACGAGTAATATCCCAGTAAACATCCCAGTAATCTTCTGGCTTAGTCCAAGGACGAACAATAAAGTCGACTGAAGACTCGCCAAGCGTGTGCAGTTTAATCGTAGGCTCTGGATCTTTTAATACTAAAGGATGCGCCATTACGATATCGCGTAACACTTTTTCAGCATGCTCAATATCATCGCCATAACCAATACCAAAAGTCAGATCAACACGGCGTTGATGCTCAACGGTGATGTTGTTGATGGTGTCACCCCAGATCTTATTGTTTGGAACGATAAGTCTTTGGTTATCTAAGGTCTTAATCGTAGTCGATACCAAGCTCATGTGGCTTACACGGCCAGTAACACCACCGGCATTGATCAGATCACCCACATCGAATGGGCGGTAAATCAAAATCATCATCCCAGAAGCGAAGTTTGATAGGGTATCTTGCAGAGCAAAACCGATAATCACACCAGCGATACCGAAACCAGCAAGCAGTGGCGCAAGCTCGAACCCAAGTTGCGATAAGGCAATCAGTAAACCAAGCGCAAATACCACTTTACCGGAAAGAGAGATAAAGAAGTCTTGCAGTAGCATGCTGAATTTAAGCTTTGAGTTGCTGACGGCTTTTTCTACTACACGCTTAACTATTTTGCCGACTAGGCTCGACAGGATAAGGATTAAGCAGAAAATGATCAGTTTAAACATGATCCCCGCACCATTTTCCATGGCTTGAGTTTTTGCAATCGTCATCCATTCAGTTAACAAGTTACTCGCAACATCAAAGTTCAACACGTCTTGAGTGATGTCACCCGATACGCTAAACAGAGTTTGCTTGTAAAGTGCAGTATCTTGGCCTAGATGATCCAATAGGCCAATCGTGGTTGAAAGGCTAGTAGAGCTTTGATCTAGGCGTTCTTTTAACTCAACGACCAAAGACTTTTGCTCTGCGCTAACATCAGCTCCAGCAATTTGCACATCTGCAACGGCTTGGTTTAGGCGTTCTTGGTTGTAGTAAACAAAACTGTTTAAGTCATCGGCACGAGTGATTAACGTCGAGATAAACACTTTCGTTTTTTCATCAACATTAATGCCTACGGCTTTTGCCCAAGTCAGCAGTTCACTTTCTGAACTAAATAACTTGTCTTGCTCGCGCTGGATCTGCATTAGATCGAGCATGATCTCTCGATCACCCTTGCTACCCACTTCACCCATGAGCGTCGCTTTTTGTTTGGCAAAATAAGCTTCAACTGCATCAGTAAAAGCAAGTTGCTTAACAATATAAGGCTTTAGATACGGAAGATCAGGCTCCGTCTTATCCATCTGTTCTTGTAACGTTTCTTGCAACAAGCTGGCATTGCGTCCAATACGATATTCAAGAAATGTCTTAATTTCGCCCTTAGCATGAGGCAGTGCATTTACATCGCTGTCGATTAAGCTTTGGAGTTTATTTAGATTGTTAGTTAATTCAGTATTTTGCGCATTTACTACAAATGAGCAAAAACACAAAACAAGCATCAAAATTTTGGGGAGCATTTTATGCATTTGGTATGTCCGTTAGTTCCCAGGATCTGGTAATAATATTACGCCTTTGGAAAACTGTCGATTTGTTATTGTGATAGTGATAAGCATGATAGCGAATACACGGCTAAATCTGCTAAACTTCGGCACCTTAATATTAGGCGAAAACTGCGCCAATATGCAGCTAAAGAGAGATAAGCTTAGTGATATGCGCCCATTGTTCAAAATCATTTGCGATAGATAAAATTGAAAACCAAAGAGGCAAAGGGTTGAGCACCGAGATCCAATGTCCGTTTTGTCAGGCTTGGTTAGGTAAAAGTGTTGTTTTATCTTGGGTCAAAATCGTTAGCTTTTATGCTGGGGTAGGGCTATTTGTGTGGAGCTATTTTGATAGCGATATTCGCTCGTTTGGTATTCCGCTCGCTATTTTTTCCGTCATGGTGATGTTAGTGACTCATCTAATGGATAATCTGAAAGTCATTGAAGCGCCCGAAGTTGAGCTGGTGGATAATAGCGAGCATCTTAAAAAGTATCGCTAATCCCGCCGTACGAGTTGTGCAAAAGACGTTTTTGATGAGTGACTGCAAAAGGTTTATCGCAGAGATAAACATCGCAGGGATAAACCTGGGCGAGCGCTTGTTAAGACTGTTTACGATAAACGTTTCAACGATATCCTAGATTCTCAACAGAACCGATACACTCCGATGGTATTTGGCCACCAGAGTGTTACTGAGCCGTGACTAAATAAATTGCTTAGTCGATAACTTAGTTAGTCAACAACCTGAACTTGCGCTTCTAACGCAGCTTCTACGTAGTAAATCCCGCCAAGTATTGCGACAAAAAATAGCGTAGTCATGATGATCAATTTTAGGTTTGAGCGAAGAACTTCAAGCATGATAGTTGCGCCTTTTAATGGGTCAAATCTTGTTAAATATCACTATGGATACCATTTCACGCTAGCAATATTAGTTGTTAGAGCTTAAGTCAGTATTAATTAGCATTCAAGCCAATGTGATCTGCCTCACAAACACTTTTTAACGCTTTGCCTGCATCAATACTTGACTTCAACTGTCAGCGCAATAAACTTGGTCACGTTTTAACACATAAGGTTAACACTGTGATTCGAATGAGTAGCGTAAAGCAGAAACTGGTAATAGGGCTTGTTGCCGTATTCCTGTGCCTGTCGTTTGCGGCGTCCGCTCATAGTCTGAGTCATTTGGACGATGGCGCTAAAAACCATTGTACTCTGTGTTATCACCAACACCAGGTCAATAACCTGCTGCCCAGTTGTGAACTTAAGCTTGCTATTGAGCGTCAGGGAATTGAAAGCCAAGAGTACATCCTGCCACCTTCATACTCACGTCATGTGAGTTTCTTTAATAGCCGCGCCCCTCCAGCTTCAGCGTAATTCTTCATACCAAACAATAACTAAGAATTTTTTAAAGTATTCCCACAGGGAAGGCTTAGCTGTATTTCGGAGAAAAGATGACTATTTCAACTATGCGCCTAACTGGCGTAGCAGCAGCGTGCGCACTATTTTCAACTCAAGCTTTAGCAAGCGATCCCAGTTTAACTAACCCGGCGATCAGTGCAGTACTTGATGGCTATTATCAAAGCGCCGAGCGACCGATGTCAGAGCGTGTTGAAGGGTTTGGCTTAGGCCATACTGAGGTCGCAATGAGCGCCAACATTGACGATATGTTTTACGGTAAATTAACGGCTGTCGTCGAGATGCATGACGGTGAAACTGAGCTGGGTTTAGAGGAAGCCTTTATTCAAACTCTGGCGATGCCCGCTGGTTTTTCGGTGCGAGCGGGTCGTTTTCTGTCTGACATTGGTTACTTGAACAATCAACATGTACATACGGATGCGTTCTCAGATAGACCCGCGGTTTATCGTGCTTTCTTGGGCAGCCACTATTTTGATGATGGTGTGCGCTTGAACTATGTTGCACCAACAGATCTCTACTGGACCATGGGAGTCGAGAGCTTTAAGGGTGACAAAATGCGCGCTGCTGATGAGCATGGCGAGCGCGATTATAAAAACCTTGGGGTTTACACCGCCTTCACCAAATTAGGTGGCGATGTGGGTGATAACGGTTCTTGGCAAGCAGGATTAAGTTACCTACGTAATGAAAATGGCCGTATGACAGCGGATGAACATGAGCACGTTGAAGTGCAAGATGACCATGGCCATGATCACAGCCATAACGCCCAATACACCGGAGAGAACACTTACATTGCAGACTTTGTCTATAAGTGGGCTCCTAATGGTAACTATAAGTACCAACACCTAACGTTAAGTGGTGAGTATTTCCGTGTCACCGATTTTGCCCCACTTGAAGAGCATCATGACGAGCATGAAGAACCGGGTCACGATGATTCAGGCAAAGATTATCAAGATGGATGGTACTTGAGCAGTGTTTTTCAATTCTCACCTCGTTGGTCTGCCGGGCTACGTTATGGCCAGATCGACACTCAAATGATGCATAGCGATCATTTTGACTCACAAAAATTGAAAGAAACTGAAGTGAGTCTAGCTTGGCATCATAGTCACTTCTCTACTGTGCGCTTGCAGTACACCAACCAGCAGGGGACAAACTTTGATGGGATCGAAGATGACAACGTCATCACTTTACAATATGTCATGACTCTGGGGGCTCACGGTGCGCATCAATTCTAAGCCGTTTTTATCAAAAGGGGTTCAAGCCCTAACATTAGCACTGGCATTAGGTGTGAGTAACAATGCCGTTGCTGCGTTAAACATTTTTGCTTGTGAGCCTGAATATGCCGCATTAGCGAAAGAGCTGGCGCCCGGTGCAAAGATCTACTCTGCCACGACGGCGATGCAAGATCCGCATCAAGTGCAGGCGCGTCCAAGTTTGATCGCTAAAATGCGTCAAGCCGATCTGGCAGTCTGTGCCGGTGCGGATCTTGAGGTTGGCTGGTTGCCAATGTTGCAGATGAAGTCTGCCAACGCGAAAGTGCGATCGACCGATCAGGGGTTGTTCTTCGCATCTGAGCAGATCGATACGCTAGATCAGCTCGAATCGGTGGATCGCTCTATGGGTGATGTGCACGCAAAGGGCAACCCGCATCTACATTTCGATCCTAATCGTTTAGTGGGCGTTGCCAGTGGCCTAACCCATAAGCTTATCCAGCTCGATCCCGATGGCAAAGCTGATTATGAAGCGGCCTTGGCCAGTTTTACTAAGCGTTGGCAAGCGGCTATCCCTAAGTGGGAGGCGAAAGCCAAATCGCTTCAGGACAGTAAAGTGATCGCTTACCACTCTAGTTTCAAATATCTGTTTAACTGGTTAGGGCTAGAACAGGTGGCGGATCTTGAGCCAAAGCCTGGGATCCCGCCTAGTAGCTCGCATTTAGCCAGCTTACTTAATCGTGCTAAGCAAGGTGATATTTTAGCGATCATTATCGCGTCATATCAGAGCGAGCGTGGGGCAGAGTGGTTATCGGAGCGATCGGATCTACCTGTGCTGATATTACCTATGTCAGTTGGGGGCAATGATCAGAGTGTCGATCTGTTTAGCCTTTACGATAGTGCCATCGATCTCTTGTTGAGTGCTAAGCGTTAACGTCTATAGCTTGATATTGATTATTGTTACTGAGTGAATAAGGCGGATCGTGCTTGAGCGATCCGCCTTAGGTTTATCTATTATGATAAGAGTCTAACTATGTTTGATCTCGATCTACTTTCAATTTTATTCCCCGCTTTTGTGGCGGGCGTCTTGGTACTGTCGACTCACGTTGTCTTGGGGCAACAAGTATTAAAGCGCGGCATTATCTTTATCGATCTGGCTATCGCGCAAGTCGCAGCGTTAGGCGCCATTGTTGGCCACCTTAATCATGATATCGAGGCGCTGCCTTTTTCACATGTGTGGATGCCAGCGCTGTTTGCTATAGCTGGTGCAGGATTTATCGCGTGGCTTTCTAAGCGAATGGCCGATGAGCTAGAAGCTATTATCGGTTGTTTCTATGTGCTGGCGGCAGTGGCTGCCATGTTACTGTTATCAAATGATCCCCACGGCGCCGAGATGCTAAAAGAGCTGATGTCTGGGCAGATCCTGTGGGTGAGTTGGAGTCAGTTAATTTTGCCTGCCAGTGTGTATTTGGCAATCTTACTGGTATTGTTTTATAAGCCAGACTTGCTGAGTGGCCGCGCTTTTTATCTTATTTTTGCCATCGTGATAACCCTTTCTGTAGAGCTTGTTGGGGTGTATTTGGTATTTAGTAGTTTGATATTGCCAGCGCTGGCCGTTAACCACTTCTATGGCCGATTTAAACTATTTTGGGCTTATATGGTAGGGCTTCTAGGATACATATCGGGGCTCGTCTTGTCGGCTAGCTTAGACTTACCTAGTGGTGCTGCGATCGTATCGACCTTAGCCTTGAGTGCTATCGCCTTTAGGTTGGTACTTAAGCTTAAAGGAAAATCAAAGCAGTCTGTGAGCGGCGAGACTCGATACGAGCACTCTTAGTCGATGACGGGTAGCCGATAACAGATAGCAGAAGCGCTGTCGCAATATGGCCAATAACAGTGACTTGATCAGAGCTCGTTAAGCATAAACGTGGCAGGTCAGACCTTAAGGGGTGGGGAACTAAGCTAAAATCTTCCAAAATATTTGAGCATGGTTAAAGTTCGCTTAAGCCGTTTACGCTAAAGTAGCATCCCTTGAATTTGCTATCATGCATATTCAGGCTACACGTGTAAACTAATGTTCATTAACATAAGTTGTATTTATATTGAGTCGCACTTAGTTGGTGGCTATACTGGCGCCAATTAAATCGCGGGAGATTATAGTGCTGTTAATCCTTAGATGTTTGATCTTGTCTGTCATGCTGTTATTAGCCTTTGTTATCGGTGGCTTAGCTTGTATTTTACGTCCTCGGCATCGAGATAACGTACATATGTTCGCCAAAGTCTTTTCTTGGGCGGCACCAGTACTTGGTATCAAAGTCATTGTGCGTAACTCACAACAGCAAGGCGATAAGCCGTGCATTTTCCTGGCAAACCACCAGAATAACTTCGATATGTTCACTCATACGGCCGTCGTACCCAAAGGCACGGTGAGTTTAGGTAAAAAGAGTCTTGCCTGGATGCCGTTATTTGGACAAATTTACTGGCTGTCTGGCAATATTCTGATTGATCGGAAAAACCGTAACAAAGCATTTGATACCATGGCAGCAACAGCCCGCAAGATAAAAGACAAATGCTTGTCTGTGTGGATCTTCCCTGAAGGCACACGTTCTCGTGGTAAAGGCTTACTGCCATTTAAAGCTGGTGCTTTTTATACGGCAATAGCTGCGGGTGTACCTATGGTACCTGTATTAGCCTCAAACCAGTGTCATATTAAGTTGAACCGTTGGAACAATGGTGTGGTGATCATCGAAATGATGGATCCAATTGAAACCGCAGGTTTTGATAAAACACAGGTGAAAGAACTTTCTAAGCGCATTCACACTATGATGTCTGAAAAGTTATCTCAGTTGAACCAAGAAGCTTCTGCATTAATGACGAAAGCGGTATAATCGGTCGCGAAATTTTTGAGGAGTTATCGATGTCTATTGAACGCCAGTTAAAAGAACAGAAACAAGAAAATAGTGAGATCGTTGAAGCGATCCTTGCAGATGGTTCATTGGCCGATGCCGACTACACCATTGAGCATCACTTCTCATCAACTAACTTTGATCGTTTAGAAAAAGCGGCTGTTGACGCATTTAAGCTAGGTTATGAAGTTAACGATGCTGAAGAGATGGAGTTAGAAGATGGCTCAGTGATCTATTGTTTCGATGCTGTCGCTAGCCATGAGCTAAAGACCGACCTGTTAGATGAAGCCTGCGAAAAAATGATTAACATCGCGGCTAAACAGAAGATTGATTACGACGGTTGGGGCACGTATTTCATCGACGAAAATGGCGAAGAAGTCCGAGATGACGATGAATATGACGACGAAGACGAAGAGCCTGTGCACTAATTGGTGCGCTTAGCGTTAAAAATAATGCCCATCTAGTGATGGGCATTTTTGTGTCTGTTTTATACTGATGGGTATAGGCTACTCATGAGTGATACAGCAGTTACGTCCTGCTTCTTTCGCTTGATAAAGTGCTTGGTCGGCTTGAGATAACCAAGTCTCACAGTCGTTTACCTCTGGCTTAATTTCACAGATGCCGATGCTGATAGTGACCTTGATAAGCTGTTCTTCGTAGGCAATTTGCAACTGCTCAACTTTCTTGCGCAGACGCTCTGCAAAAAAGCGGGCATTGACCGCAGGAGTATTGGCCAGCACCACTGCAAACTCTTCACCACCATAGCGTCCTGCGCAGTCGGTTTCTCGCAGTGATTTTCGAATGGTATGAGAGACATTTTGGATGACTCGATCGCCGGCTTGGTGGCCATAGGTATCGTTAATTACTTTAAAGTGGTCGATATCTATCATCACTAGGCTGGTTTCACTGCCATATCGAGTATGGCGATCGAACTCTTTCTGTAAGCATAACTCCCAATGACGACGGTTAAATAGCTGGCTAAGACCATCAATTTGGCTTAAGTATTCTAAGCGTTCATTAGCCGACTTTAGTTGTAATTTATTGATGGCGACGTCAGTGACATCGTAAACAATCATACTAATATGAGTCACTTCACCTGAGAGTGATGATAACGGCAGCAAGGTGACATTCTGGTACATGAAGTCAGCTCTGCCTGTAATAGGCCGATAATTTTTAAATTCGAATATAAAAGGGCGTTGTTCCCAGCTGATAAAAGCGCGGTTCTTTAATAGATAGACCGACTCCATTTTTTGCTTTAACCATTGTGCGGGTAGGTATTCAAACTGCTCAAATAGATTCTTATCTTTGATTGAATTGGGGGTTACACCGCTGTGGTTTTCCATGAAACCATTCCACAGTTGAATGTTGTAATCACGATCGAGTACCACTAAGCCTACCTCTATGGTCTGTACCATATCGATTAGCCAGTGGAGTTCGTTCATTGCACTGTTGTCTACAGCTTTCTGATCTGTTGCCATCCTAATATCCATTTCAATCGAGCAAGTAGCCGAGCTTATAGTTGAGCGTTGGCAGTGAGTCTTCGGTAAACAGTAACAGCAGATCACATTGAATATCATGATCTTCAATACGGTAGTTAATTTCCATCGCCAATGTACGGCTCCATTTATCCGCGTTTTCACTAATCAGGCTGTTAACGCTGCAGTGTCTGCCAAGAACGACGGGGTGACTTTGGCTAAACTTCATGTGTAACTGCTCTGATATGCCGTTGAGGAAGGCACCAATCAACACATTACCCGTGTCTATCATGACTTCGAGTTCGGTGTGTTCATCTTCTGGGTGTTCAAGCTTCATCAGCTTAGCCATATCTTTAAATGAAGAGTCATGGAAAAGTAATAGGGCTTCTCCTGCGACACCTGCACCAATAAAGCCTTGGCATAACGCCGATACCGTGCTGTATTCTTCAGTGGCCTTAAGTGTCATGGTCAGTTCACTGACCTCAAGTACGTTCACATTAGGAATAGGCAACTTTACAAATACGTTGAGTAACTTAGATAAGAGATCGGCCGCGCGCCCCATGGCAACGTTGGCGACTTCTTGGCAGGCATCGCGCAGATCGACCTGGATCATCGGCGCTTGATTTTCACCACCGCTTTGGGCCAACTCTAAAATACCGTACTCTTGCAAAATATGGCTAATTGAGCCGGCACTCACAGGCTTTTGAATAAAATCGAGTGCGCCTAAGCTTTTAACGCGTTCGTGAGCCTTAATTTGAATATCACCAGAAACCACAATAACTAATGCTGGAAGATCTTCTTTTTGAATGGCTTCTAAGACTTGATAACCATCCATTACGGGCATGTTGAGATCCAGAAACACGACTTCGCCTTTGCCTTCGCGAATGGCCTCTATTCCTTCTAAGCCATTGGTGGCATAGGTTATTTCAATATCCCAGTCTTTTGGGAGTGTGCGAGCCATCTGTTTTCTGGCTAGCGCAGAGTCATCACAAATGAGTATGGGGAGCGGCATTATTATTATTTTTCCTATTATCCATCAACAGCTTTTTTGTGATTTTAATTAGTCTATTGCCCCGTTCATGAAGCCTCTGTCATTTTTTGGGATCAATAACTCGCCACTGTAATACAATAAATTGCATTTCAGCGGTGCATCCTTGGCTTATGCCTTCGAAGAGAAATGGTTCTCGGTAGCTTCCATAACATTGTCCCTTATGAGAAGGGCATGCGCTACGGCCAGATTATTAATTATCAACTAATTAATAGAAAGGCTTATTTTATGACAATAAAATGACGTTTGTCATAATTCAAACACATGTTATAGCTATTAACGAAATAATCCAAATGTGTTAACTTGCCAATCTGGACAGACCACTTGCCAAGAAAGGCCCCAAGATGACTTATGATTTATTACGTTTGACCCAAAAAAATGGCATAGCTTATGTGAGCCTTAATCGACCAGAAAAATATAATGCACTGAGTTATAAGCTTTTTACTGAGATAGAACACTGTATAAAAACCTTGTCGAAAGACCGTTCGCTTACCGCTGTGGTGCTGTTCGGTGAAGGCGGTAATTTTAGCTCAGGTTTAGATGTAAAAAGTGTGATGAACTCGCCGTTAGACGCCGTTAAGTTATTATTTAAGTGGTTGCCAGGTAATGCAAATTTGGCGCAGAGGGTTTCTATTGGTTGGCGCAGATTACCGGTACCCGTTATCGCGGTGCTTGAGGGTGTGTGTTACGGTGGCGGCATGCAAATCGTTCTCGGGGCGGATTTTAGAATTGCGGCTCCCGATTGCAAAATGTCAATTATGGAAGCCAAGTGGGGTTTAGTACCCGATATGGCTGGACTTGCAGGTTTACGAGAGTTGATGCCAAAAGATCAGGCACTTATGTTGACGATGACGGCGGATGTGTTAACTGCAGAGCAGGCGTTAGCAAGCAATTTGGTCACCGCAGTCGCTGATGACCCGATGGCCGCAGCGACTGCGCTAGCGACTAAATTATCGCAAACCTCGCCCGATGCTAATGCCGCTATCAAGCGAAGTATTAACAAGAATTGGTCGGCTTCTGTTCGTCAATTACTCAGGCGTGAGTCTTGGTATCAGCTACGATTACTGCTGGGGAAAAATCGAATCATTGCCGCATTAAGACAAACTAAAAGCCCTGAAAAAGCCTATCGAAACCGAGATTCAGGTTGGTAATTTTGGGTAAAACGATGAAGTGTGATCAGATTCACGAATTGCTATGAATTTTATGTAGTAGGCAGTGGCTTCTTTTACACTCCTCGCTAATTCACCGCTTTGTTTGCTCGCTTAGGTTTGGCAGCGATTTAGCGAAACCATATTCCATTCAACCAATTGGAACTCTTTACTCATGCGCGAACTTTTTGAACGTTTTTTATGGAGCAGTCGTCTTTCTGTGATGTTTGGTGTGCTTTCCTGCATCATTGCTGCTTTCGTTGTTTTTGCTATGGGGCTCAGAGATGTGGTGCATATGATTGAGCTTATTCTCGGTTATATATTCAGCGGCAGCCATGCGGTACGTAATGTTCTGGTGATGGTTGTGGTTGAGATCTTAGACACCTTCCTATTAGGTGCTGTACTGCTTATTTTTGCATTTGGTCTGTATGAACTGTTTATTAGCAACCTTAAGCATGCCAGCCAAAGTGAGGCGGGCGGTAAGATCCTCATCATTAGTAGTATCGATTCGCTCAAGAGTAAGCTCGGCAAAGTGATCTTAATGATGCTGATCATCAAGGTGTTCTCTTTCTTTACCGATATGAAGCCTACATCTATGTTAGATCTGCTGTATATGGGGATAACGGTGTTACTCATTGCCGGAGCGCTCAAGCTCAGTAAAGACTAATATCGAGCGCGTAAGTCCATCATTAAAACGATGGCTGAGCCTGCGGTATGACTAGCGGTTTGACTAGCTGTTTGATTAGATAAAGCCTATCCATTTGGATAGGCTTTATTGATCCTACTGGCAAAACCTTCAATAAACTTAAGGCTATTATTCCAAGAGACTTGCAGTGATAGATCCAGTGATAACAACTGCTGGCTATATCGTGTTGGTGCGTTGGCTGGTGATAATACGCGTCGCTGCGTTTGGGTCGCGAGCGAAGCCGAGCCGCCATCGTTTGATTGTATATCGAGTACCGGTATCGATAGCGCAGCCAGCTTTTGTGGTAGTGCATTATTAACTGTGGCTATATCGCTGTATGGGTTTATCACTACCAGTATGTCAGGCATCGGCAGGTGTTTAGCCGCTAACAACTCAATGACCAAATTAGCACTGTCACCGATAGCAATAAGCATACGTTTACCAGCAAAGTCCTTGCCCAAACTATCGAGCTGCGCCATAGCGCTTAGCATAAAGTCTCGCTGCTGCTGTTGAGTTTGAGCCAGTTGTTCGGCGCTAAAGTCAGGTGTTTCTTGGTTAGCTGGTACTGAGCTTTGCTGCTCGCCCGCTTTAATCACTTCTTCGGCGTGAGTGACGAAATATGGCGTCTTACTCAGGCTCGGGGGAGTCAGTGCAAGTGTTGCCCACCCTGAGTGGTTTAACTCGTGTCTAAGATTGCTAACGAAACCAGGTGCATCGGCTCGCTCTGAAAAAGCAGGCACGATAATGGTTAACCTGAGTTGCAGCTTGCCTAACCAAGGACGCAAAAGAGCAGGGACATCTTTACCTTCCACCTGCAGTTGTTTGAGCTCGCTTGGAGGAAGATAGCTGTAATCCACCCGCTCATGTGTGGGCACTGTATCGGCTATACATGAGTTGGCTAGCAGGCAAGTGCTGCAGACTAGGAGCAATAGGGGAGTGGACTTAGAAAAACATCGAGAAAACTTCATCTTGGACTGCAGCCTTTTTACGCTAAAACATCGAAGCGAATAAAATCTTGCGCAGTATATACATAATTGGTCAACATTCGGCAAAAAAAAGCCTCGAATTATCGAGGCCTTATGATACCCATTACTGTGACTTGTTATGCGTGGCTAACTAATACCAGTCTAACCGCATCAAGTTGTAGCTTGCTGCTGTCTAGGTAACGGTTTAATTCGCTCATCTGATCGCTAAGGTGAGTTAGCTCTTCATCACGAATGTTTGGGTTAACTGATTTTAGCGCTTTTAAGCGTTCAAGCTCACCAGACAACTGACTGGTCATCTTCTCGCGAGCACAATCTGTTAGCGTTTGTAGCTCGGCATTGGCAAACGTTTCAGCCTTAGCAAATAGCGGGTGTAAAATCGCCTGTGATGCATTGACTAGCTTGCTGGCAATATGGCGGTTCACCGCGCTTAACTGTTTGTTAAAGCTTTCGTAAGTCACATTGTCAGACAAGTTATTGCCATTCTTATCCAGTAACACACGTACAGGTGTTGGCGGTAGGTAGCGGTATAGCTGGCTTGACTTAGGTGCAGACGCATCGGCTAAGTAGATAAGCTCAAGGAAGACGGTACCTGCTGGCAACGCCTTGTTCTTTAGTACTGCTACGCTAGTGGTTCCGGTTTCTGAAGACGTGATTAAGTCTAGACCCGTTTGTACCAGTGGATGCTCTTGAGTGATCAGCGCAATATCGTCACGAGACAGGGCCATCTCACGATCGAAGGTCACGGTAATACCATCTTCTGGCAGACCAGGATAAGTCGGGAACATCATGTGTTCGCTTGGGTGCAATACAATGGCGTTCTCGCCGCTGTCTTCTTGCTCGACACCAATAATATCCCAAAGGCGGATCACCGAGCCGATAAGCTGAGTGTCACCATCTTTGTCTGCCAAACTCTGTACTAACTTGTTAGCACGTTCGCCGCCGTGAGAGTTGATCTCAAGCAGTTTGTCGCGCCCTTGTTCCATCGCAAGCTTTAGCTCTTGATAGCGCGCTTTAGTGTTATCCAGTAACGTTTCTAGGCTTGTATCGTCATTATTTAGCAAGGTTTCTAGCAGCTCACCAGAGAACTCGTTAAATAGAATGTGACCACTTGGGCAAGTACACTCAAAAGCGTTTAAGCCCTGGTGATACCACTCGGTCAATCTTTCTTGCGCCGTGTTAGCTAAGTATGGCAAGTGGATCTCAACATCGTTCTTCTGACCGATACGATCGAGACGACCAATACGCTGCTCAAGTAGATCTGGGTTTAACGGTAGATCGAACAATACCAAGTTACTGGCGAACTGGAAGTTACGGCCTTCTGAACCAATCTCACTACAGATAAGCGCCTGTGCGCCACCGGTTTCCTGTGCGAAGTAAGCACCCGCTTTATCGCGCTCGATAATCGACATGCCTTCATGGAAGACCGTTGCCTGAATACCTTCGCGAGTACGTAATGCTTCTTCTAAGCTCAAAGCGGTTTCCGCTTGGCTAGCAATAATCAGTACTTTCTTGCTGCGGTTGGTCTTTAAGAAATCAATGAGCCAATCCACACGCGGGTCGAACTTCCACCAGCTAGCACTGCCGCTATCAAAGTCTTGGTAGATCTTCTCTGGGCTTAATACTTGGCGCACTTTAGCATTGGTGTCTAAATGCTTGTTCATCATCGCGCTAACGCGGTAAGCGGTAACATATTGCTCAGGCATCTTTTGTGGATGCACATGCAGATTACGTTGTGGGAAGCCTTTAACTGACGCGCGGCTATTACGGTAAAGCACGCGGCCTGTACCGTGACGGTCGAGCAGATCTTGTAATAGCTCATCACGCGCCTGGAAGCGAGCGTCGGCATTGGCTGCTTCATCTTGAATAAGGCTAATGGTAGCGCTGATATCTTTTTCACCAAGCAGCTGGGTTAAGCCGTTAATCGACTCATCCGACAGCGCTTCTCCGCTGGCGAGTGCATCGGCTGCGGTTGCGACATCTTTGTAGCTATCTTCTTCTTTTAAGAAGGCTTGATAGTCATAGAAACGATCTGGATCTAATAGACGCAAACGCGCAAAGTGACTCTGGTGACCTAGTTGATCAGGTGTCGCGGTTAGCAGTAGTACGCCAGGCACGACTTCACTTAAGGCTTCAACAATTTGGTAAGCGCGGCTTGGGGCGTCTTCAGACCATTCTAAGTGATGCGCTTCATCGACAACCATTAGATCCCAATCGGCATCTAGCGCTTGCTCTAAACGACGCTTTTTACGCAGCAGCTCCAGTGAGCAAATCACTAACTGTTCAGTGTAGAAAGGGTTGTCGTTATCGGCATAGGCTTCAACGCAGCGGTCTTCATCAAATACAGAGAAACGCAGGTTAAAGCGACGTAGCATTTCAACCAACCACTGGTGACGCAGTGTATCAGGCACAATAACTAAGATACGCTCAGCACGACCAGTCAGTAGTTGCTGATGAATAATTAAACCCGCTTCAATGGTTTTACCTAGACCCACTTCATCGGCTAGCAATACGCGGGGTGCAAAACGCTGACCCACTTCGTGTGCAATCCATTGTTGATGTGGGATCAATCCAACGCGTGGCCCTTGTAGTCCAAGCAGATCAGATGTGGCGAGCTTATTTCTCAATAGCTGACACTGATAGCGCACATTAAACCGATCGAGACGATCGATTTGACCGGCGAATAGACGATCTTGTGGCTTATTGAAACGGATATTGTGATTTAGCAAGGTTTCGCGCAGGCTAACTTGCTCGCCAGTTTCGCTATGAGTGCCGTGGTAAATAATCAGTGAATCTTTTTCTTCAACCTCAGTGACCGTAATGCTCCACTCTTCATGGCTCTCTACAGTGTCGCCTGGGTTGTAAATAACACGTGTTAGCGGGGCTTCGGTTCGAGAAAATAATCTATTCTCGCCAGTTGCAGGGAAAAGAACGGTGACCATACGGCCTTCAACTCCAACAACAGTACCTAAACCTAATTCTGATTCAGTGTCACTGATCCAACGTTGACCTAAGGAAAACGGCATTTAAAACTCTCATATACTGGGTGAATCACAAGGGGCGCGTATGTTATACCAATCGCGAGCATATTGAAAATTGAACCCGCGAATAATCGCCCTAATCGGAAGTAATAGTGTACTAAATAATCAGTTGCACCGAAGTATTTTTTTGTGTCATCGCTCTGTCACATCAGCTCGATATCAATGGTGAGGGCTTAAAAAGCTTAGTTGGCGGCTAAAAACTCACACAGAGCATTGAAGCCGGAACTTATTGGTGGCAGTATGGAATTGTTGTTAACAAATTAGTAACCAACAAAAGGAGCTGCACCGATCTTGTAATTGACACTAATACACAATTGGAGGCGCCATGGAACAAGACGACAGAAAGTTGTTTGTACTGGATACCAACGTATTACTGCATGAACCTTTAGCTATCTATTCATTTAAGGAACATGACGTAGTCGTACCAATGACAGTTCTGGAAGAGCTGGACCTGATTAAGGATAGAAAACGAGACGTCAGCCGTGATGCTCGAGTTGCGATTAGAGCATTAGAAGATATTTTGGGTGGCAAAACCACGCCCGAGCAAATCGTCCAAGGGGTTCCCCTGCCAGGACGTGAAGACCATGCCGATGTCAGTGGCACCTTATCAATTTTCCCCGACCATCAAATCGAGTTTACCACTGGCAGTATGCCAGGTGACAATAACGATAACCGTATCATTAATACTGCGCTGCATCTGCAGGCGTTACATAAACCTCGTAAGGTGGTACTGGTTACCAAAGATATCAATATGCGTCTTAAAGCCAAAGGTGCGGGCATTGAGCAGGTAGAAGATTACCGTACCGATCAGCTTATCGATGATATTCGCTTTTTAACTAAAGGCTTTCATCGCTTCGAAGGGGATTTTTGGCAGCAGACCGATGAGGTGAAAACCCAGAGTGATGGTCGCCATACTGTGCATAGTGTACCGATCGATAAGCTCGGCGATGATCTGTTTTACACCAATCAATATTTACTCGATGAAAGTAGTGAGTTTTGTGGACGCATTGTCGAGAAGACTCCTACTGATCTTAAATTTTTAGACTTAGGTCAAGAAAGGCTGATGAACCTCGAAGCTTGGGGAATTAAGCCTAAAAATATTTACCAAGGTATGGCGATGCAAGCATTGCTGGATCCAGATATCGATCTGGTGATCTTAACGGGCCCAGCAGGTTGTGGTAAAACCTTGCTCGCGATGGCTGCAGCGTTAGAGTTGGTGGTTGAACGTGGTAAATATGAAAAAATCATCGTGACCCGTAATACGCCTGAAATTGCCGAGTCTATTGGTTTCTTACCCGGCACCGAAGAGGAAAAAATGACCCCTTGGTTGGCAGCAATCACCGATACTTTAGAGGTGCTGCATAAGAATGATGTCAACCCGAGTGGCAGCATGAACTACATCATGGATAAAGCCAATATCCAGTTTAAGTCGATTAACTTTATGCGCGGCCGTTCGATTCAAAATTCGGTCGTTATCCTCGATGAGTGCCAAAATTTAACGGCTTCACAGATCAAAACCATGATCACTCGAATGGGTGAAGGCACTAAGCTGATTTGTAGTGGTAACCTTGCGCAAATAGATTCTAATTATTTAACTGCTGTGACCTCAGGTTTAACTTATATTGTCGAACGTTTTAAAGACTTCGATGGCAGTGCAAACATCTACCTCAATGGCGTTGTACGCTCACGTCTTGCTGAGTTTGCCGAAGAAAACCTGTAACCCGCTCTGTTTTGGTTGATAAATGGATTAGGCCTCACACTTGTTGAGGCCTTTTTAACTTCTAAGTTACACTTTTAAGCTATTATTGAAAGCTATCTTACTGATATTATTAACGCCAAAGTCCTGTCTTTAAAATGGGCGCATTTGAATAATCTCGTAAAGAGTATACCAAGGGTTGTAAATGAAACGGATTGAGCCGACTCTTCAGCTAAAGTCAACGATTCAGAAAAACTATAATAGAGCCGTTTTTTACACCTATATCGGCGTAATCATCATGGCTTTGGGAACCGCTTGGATTTCATTCGACAATCAGAAGGCCCAGTTAATCGCCCAAACCGAAGAGTTAGTTGAACGTCACGTGCTACAGGTGGACTTGCTGCTGGAGTCGAGTATTCGTGCGGTTAAGAGTCTACGCAACGTTGCCGTCGATCATTTACGATTAGGGGAGCTGGTGCGTAAGGACCGCTTACCTCAGTATGAAAAATTTAACGAGAGTGGCCAGTTCTTTACCTTAGAGCCCAGCTACGCCAAAAGTGGTGATCCTTTCACCAACATGGGACGCATCACTGGTGCGGGTTCGCTTAATGGTCGCAGCGAACAGTTTTATCAAGAACTGGAGATGCTGTTTGAGCTTTCGCTGTCTTTTCCGGTTGCAAACGAAGCCGCGCCTAAAGCCTCTTCTATCTATTACATCTCTAAACGCCGCATCATGTCTTATTTTCCGTGGCCGTCAGATGAGCAACGCTTTCGTGATGAACTGCTTAACAAGAAACAGTTTCAGTTAGTCACTCCCTCGAATAACCCGCAGCGCAGCTTTGCCTGGAGCCCCGCTTATGTTGAAGCGACCGGTAAAGGCCTATTAACTACGCTTGGGGTACCCATATATCTCGAAGATGAGTTTATCGGATCGATCAACTTAGACATGACGCTGGCCTCGCTGAGAAAGCAGATCCGCTTGTACTTTAAAATGCCCGGCACGGTTATTTTGCTGGATCAAAATAATAATATTTTGACCCATAGCGATATCGACAACTCTGATATCAATCGTGTTTATCATATTAGCCAGAAGATCCCGTCTGAGCTGCACTCGATCCCAGAGTCGGAGCTGTTTGATGCCCACGAAGGCATTATCCGAAACGGTTATTATATTCACTCTGTTGCGTTACATAACGCACCGTGGCGCCTACTGTATCTGCAAGATGTCGACGACCTGTTTAAAGACTCATGGGAAAAGCTGGAGATGACATTCGTGTTAGTTGTCTTAGCATTATCGATTTTGGTGACCATAGTACACTGGCAGACTCGCCGCTCATTCGTTAACCCGGCATCTCGATTGCTGACTCACCTAGAGGAGTGTTCGGCGGAACCTATCAAACCTCCCGAGAAAATTACCGTGGGATGGGCGCCCTGGTTCCAGTTGGTGAGCCGGATTTTTGAAGAGAACAAACAATATACCCGGCATTTGGCAGAGCAAAATCGGCGACTCGATAAGCTGGTGGCGCAGCGCACCGAGCGACTAAAAGAGACCACTGAGCGCCGCGAACAAGAATATGCGTTGCTACGTTCACTGCTCGACTCGATCCCCGAAGCGATTGTGTTTAAGGACAAAGAGGGTCGTTACCTAGGTTGTAACAAGTCAGCTGAGCGTATGCTGGGCTTTAGCGAGAGTGAAATTATTGGCCAGTTCTCAGATGCACTGACACCTGACGAGCAGTCGTTGCGTATTCGCGCCGAAGATGAGCGGGTACTCACAGATAGAACGCCGCTACGTTATCAGGAAAAGGTAGAGCTTGCGGGTAAACCTGTGCTACTCGATACCTTAAAAATCCCTTTCTATAACCGCCGTGGTGAGCTGTTAGGCCTTATTGCCGTATGGCGTGATGTGACGCGAGAATATGAGTCGGCGGAGCAGCTGCGTTTATCGGAAGAGCGTTATCACTTAGCCATGGACGCGGTGGAAGATGGTCTATGGGATTGGTATTTAGACTCTGAGCAGATTATTTGTAACCCAGCCTACTATTCAATGCTTGGTTATAAGGTCAATGAGTTCCCAGCCTTAGCATCAACCATTGATGAGCTGATCCATCCGGACGATCGCATTCGTGTGCAAGAGTATCGCGAGCAATACCTTGCCAATCCTGTTGGTGCCTTCGATATCGAATTTAGAATGCTTGGCAAGAGCGGTGAATATCACTGGTTATTGTCTCGTGGCCGAGTGGTAGAGTTCACCCCGAATAATCAGCCAAAGCGTATGGTGGGGACTCACAAAGATATTACTCGCCATAAGCGTAACGAAGTTTCGATGCTAGAAGCTAAACAAGACGCGGAAATGGCTAACCTGTACAAGAGTGAATTTTTGGCCAATATGAGTCATGAAATTCGTACGCCAATGAACGCCATTATCGGTATGTTGCAGTTGGCGCAGCGCACTTCGCTCACGCCAAAGCAAAAAGATTACCTTGAGAAAGCCGGCTTCTCGGCGCACTCGCTGCTGCGGATCATCAATGACATCCTCGATTTCTCTAAGATTGAAGCAGGTAAGCTAGAGCTCGAACGCGTCGCCTTCCCGCTAGATAAGGTATTAGATCATGCGCTTGATCTAAATGGACTTAAGGCACAAGAAAAGGGAGTCGAGCTGCTCTTGTATGCACCTGTTACCGCTGGACTTATTTTAGAAGGTGATCCACTGCGTTTAGGGCAGATCCTGATTAATATGCTGTCTAATGCGGTTAAGTTTACTCAGTCGGGTGAGATTGAGCTTGGCTGTGAAGATGTGGGCGAGCGCGATCACCGCATTACCCTTAAATTCTGGGTACGTGATACCGGTATTGGTATTAGTAAAGAACAGCAGGCGACCCTGTTTGATGCCTTTGCTCAGGCTGACGGGTCCACTACCCGCAAGTATGGTGGTACAGGTCTTGGGCTCTCAATCAGTAAACACTTAGTGTCGATGATGGGCGGTACCATGCAGGTTGAAAGTGAAATGGGGGTTGGCAGTACCTTTAGCTTCACCATTAGCTTTGAGATTGCCGAGGAGGCTGAGGTATTGCCGCTTGTCGTGCCTGAAACCTTAGGTAACCTTCAAACCTTAGTTATTGATGATAACCCAACGGCGCTGCAGATTTATTCGAGCGTACTAAGGGATTTCCATTTCAATGTCGACACGGCAGCAAGTGGGCCAGAAGGCCTATATAAGCTAAGTAAAAAACCTATCGATCTACTGTTGCTCGACTGGATGATGCCTGAGATGGATGGTCTTGAGGTGATTAAAGAGATCGATGCCATGGTGGCGGATGGTCGATTGGACAAGCGGCCGATCATTATCATGATGACCGCATACACTGCAGAGCCGATGCAAAAAGATGTCGCCGACGCGAACGTGTATGCCTTGCTGCAAAAGCCATTTAAAGCATCATCTTTATTCGATGAGATTATCTCAGCCTTTGCCGATGAGCCAAGTCTGAACCCTCTGCCAGATGTGATTGAAGAGGTGGGCGAACAAGACTCTGGTTATATTTTGCTGGTTGAAGATAACTTTATTAATCAGCAAGTGGCTACCGAGTTACTTAAGAGCGCGGGCTACACGGTCGATGTTGCCGAAAACGGGCAGATCGCCTTAGATATGATCGACAAAGCCAATTACGATGCGGTATTAATGGATATTCAGATGCCGGTGATGGATGGTCTTACGGCGACTAAAGAGTTACGTAAACGCTACTCAACCGAACAGTTACCGGTGATCGCTATGACGGCACATGCCATGTCTGGTGATAGGGAAAAGAGCTTAGCGGCGGGGATGAATGCCCATATTACCAAGCCGATAGTGCTCAATGAGCTGTTCGATACCTTGAGCCATTGGATAGCTGTGTGTGGCAGGAAGTCCTAAAGGCGAATGCCATAAGCACTGATGCTATAAACCCTGATGTGATAAACACTGATGTGACAAACACTGATGTGACAAACACTGATGTGACAAACACTGATGTGACAAACATAGTCGCTTAAGTGATAGTTACTCAAATAGAACAAGATAGGCTTGCTAAAGTGCAAGCCTATTTATTAAGCTAATCAATCTTAATAATAAAAATAAAGATTATTGTATTTAACCGAATGCGATAGCGATCAACAAGATCAAGGAGATCGAATGAGACCCTACAAACTCGCGCTGGCAATTGCACTCGCCGTAGTGCCTATGACCAGTGCAGTGGCTGCCACTACAAACACTGCAACACTGATTAAAAAAAGCCAGGCAGCAACAGGTTTCATTAATCTGTTTTATGACGCATCATCAGGGGATCTTTACCTCGAAGCCAATAAGCTCAACCAGCCATTTTTAATGCTAACCAGCCTCCCCCATGGCGTAGGCTCTAATGATATTGGTCTAGACAGAGGCCAGCTTGGTCGAACTCGCATGGTGCAATTTGAGCGCCATGGCCCTTACCTTATTTTAAAGCAGCTCAATACAGCCTATCGCGCTAACACTGACAACGTCGCCGAGCAGCGCGCCGTTAAAGAAGCTTTTGCCGAGTCAGTGTTGTGGCGTGGCAAGTTGGTTACGGGGAAGCGTAATCTTGTTGCGATCAACGATTTAGTGCTTAACGATCTACACGGGATCAGTGACGTATTAGAGCAAACCAAGCAAGGCAGTTATCAGCTCGACAAGAGCAAGTCACTTATTTTGCCTGAAGGGGTTAAATCCTTTGAACGTAACAGCGATATCGATGTGTTACTCACCTTCGACGCTGCCAAAGGCGGTGATTATGTTGCCCAGGTCACCCCTGATGCTAAGCACCTTTCGGTACGCCTGCGTTATTCATTTATCGCGCTACCAGAAGAGGGTTATCAAGCACGCGCTTATCACCCTTTAAGTGGTTACCTGTCTGATGAGTATTTAGATTATGGTACTCGTGTTGATGAAGATATTCGTCAGCGCTTTTTATTGCGCCACCGTTTAGAAAAAGTCACCCCTGGCAGTGCACCGAGTCAGGTGGTTAAACCTATTACTTATTATCTCGACCCTGGCGTTCCAGAGCCAATTAGAACGGCACTGTTAGAAGGGGCGAGCTGGTGGGAAGATGCATTTACTCATGCAGGCTTTATTAATGGCTTCAAAGTTGAGTTGCTACCAGAAGATGCCGATCCACAGGATGTGCGTTATAACATGATCCAGTGGGTTCACCGCGCAACCCGCGGCTGGTCTTATGGTTCAGCGGTTACCGATCCTCGCACCGGTGAGATCATTAAAGGTCATGTCACCTTAGGCAGTCAGCGCGTACGACAAGATCACCTTATTGCCCGTGGTTTAACCGCGGGTTGGGAAGACAGAGCCGCCGCCGGCGATGCGGCAATGGCGTTAGCGCTGGCACGTATTCGTCAGCTGTCAGCTCATGAGGTGGGTCACACCTTAGGGCTCGATCATAACTTTGCCGCCTCAAGTAACAGTAATGCCTCGGTGATGGATTACCCGCACCCTATGGTGGCAATCAATGGTGATAAAATCGATATCAGTAAACCCTACGACGAAGGTATTGGAGCGTGGGATAAATACACCGTGGCTTATGGTTACGGTGAATTTGCCGATGGCAGCGAGGCTCAAGGGCTTAGCAAGCTACGTGATGATGTGGCTAAACAAGGCCTAAGGTATATCGGCGAGGCAGACTCCCGTACAGCGGGAGCGAGTAATGCCTATGCTAGCCTTTGGGACAATGGTAATGATCCCGTTGCCGAATTAACGCGGCTTGCAGCAGTGCGCACCAAGGCAATTAATGATTTCTCTGCCGAGGCGCTACTTGCTGAGCAGCCTCAAGGCGAGCTTCAAGACGCATTTGTGCCTATCTACTTGCTGACCCGTTTCCAGATTGCTGCAGCAGCCAAAATGATCGGTGGCACCACATACAGTTATGGCGATGGTATCGATGGACAAACGTGGCACTATGTTGCGCCAGCGATTCAGCAACAAGCGCTAGAAGTCTTGCTAGCAAGCTTGTCACCAGAAGCGTTAGTTGTGTCTGAAAAGCTGCAAGAAGTATTGGTGCCTAAGGCGGGTAACTATTACAAAACTCGTGAGAGCTTCGACTCAGGTCTAGGGGTGATTACCGATCCTGTGGGAATGGCTGAAGTACTGAGCCGCTTGACCGTGTCACAGATTTACACTCCAGAGCGACTCAACCGCGTCAATCAGGCGTATTTGAGCGATAAAGAGCAGTTATCAGTGACCAAGCTGACCGACAAGGTGCTTGCTGCAACCTTGTTTAGCGATATCCCTACAGGACCAGAGCTAGGGGTGTGGATGCGCGTTAATGCTGTCACGCTTGATAGCTTACTTAGTGCTTATCATAACGACAAAACCCGCCCTGAAGTCAAAGCGCAGTTAGCAGAGCGCCTAACTTATACGGTTAAGCAGCTTAAACGCAAAGCTAAGCGTGTGAGTGCTTATGAATCGGCGCACTTTGCATGGTTGCAGCATGGTGTCGAGAAGGGACTAACCGATGCTAAGGCTAAGTTAATCACTAAGCCGTTGGCATTGCCGCCTGGCTCACCGATTTAAGGCTGACTATAAGGTTAAAGCCTAAGATTCTGCTCTCAGGTTAAGGCTTAAAATTAAAAGACGCGAATTATCGCGTCTTTTTTATTGCTAAGCCAAAACTGTCAATGAGCAAGCGAGTTATACCAACCCAGTCATAAAAAGTTAATTACCTCAGAAGGTTATAAAGTCATCCTATCTGATAAAAGCTGAACTCAGATTTAGCCTTTTATGTTTCATTTGTATCAAAATGCAATATTTGCCTCTTTTTTGTTCTCTAAAACAGTCGGATCACGTAGACTGATTGTTAATCGAGTGTAGGCAAATAAGATTGGAGTTGTAAATGAATAAGTTAACCAGCGTAGCCTTAACAGTAGCGATTAGCTGTATTTCCACCTCAGCAATGGCTGAGCGACCAGATTTCTCAAAAACAATAGCGGCAAGTGCCGATTATGATTTTTCAAAGAATATTCCAGCTAACCAAAAAAATAATATTCAGCGTGGCTCAACGCGTCATGACTTTTCAAAGCCACTAGCGGCAATGAATGAATATGATTTCGATAAGAATCCATATGCTAAAGTGACTCAGCATAAGCACTCATCGAGTCAGCATGACTTCTCTAAAACAGAGGCATTGCTAGACCGGACGCTGTAAGCGTTAGGCTTAACAGCAATGAAAAGGGCTACTGAACAGTAGCCCTTTTTTGTGGCTGAGTTTTAGCCGAGGCTCAGCTCTTGATACTGCTTAGTATTTGCTACTTATTTCTTACTTATTTCTTACTGATTAGTGCTTATGTTCTGCATCATCGAGCTGTTTGCCAAGACGGTAGGAGTCAATAATCCCAATGACCCATGCCAGAATAAATCCCATGGTAGCAATATTGATATAAAGCGCTTCATTACCAAGGGGCGCCTGGGTTACCGCACTGTAGATCGCATTAAGCTCAAGTGGGATCTCGCCATTTAATATTTGCTGAGAGATGATCTGCGCGCGTTGATAAGCGTGCCAGAGTAAAAAACATAGACTGGTTACAGTGGTGACCAGTAACACTTTACCCATGGCGTATTTCTTAAGATAAAAATGGCCACTGCCAGGGCAAATAAAGGCAGATAGAAGTGCAGCTTTTATGGATGTTTTCATGATGTATCTTGTCTGTTTCGTCGTGTTTTGAACAGGACTTAATGGATGAGCCCAATAGCGATCATTCTAGATCGATACGGCGGATCGCTTGCTGCAAAAAGTCGACTCTCTGTTGCAGCTTAGCTTTATGCATATCCTCTTTGCGATTGGCTGCTAACTGACTGTTGGCCCCTTGCAGCTCTTGAACTAACCAACCACGGATCATGACATAGTAACGCGAATCTGTGCCGTATTGGCTAATCAATTCTAGAGCGTCGGCTGAGGGATGTTGTATGGCGTTATCGAGGGATTTTACCATCACGCCAATGGCATACTCTTCAGACTGCAACGGCTCACTGGCCATCGTTGGGGTGGCTATGACTGCAACTAAGACTGTAACTATGACAGGGACCCGCATTACTTTAATTACGAGTGAAAATAAGGCTGTAACATTCATTTTATGAGCGCTCTTTCTTATCGTGATGGGCATAAACAGTAACAGTAACAGGCAATAGCAGGGAACACCCATAAATTTTTGTTTATGGGTGTTGCATCAATAACGGCTGGCACAGGGTGTTTAATTATCCATGGCGCCTTGTTCAATCCAATCTTTAATCACTTTAATCTGCTCGCTGGTCAGGGGTTTCCTTTGACCTTGGCTGGCGTGATCTTCATGATGCGGTGGCATCTGGATAGACGAGTCGAGCTGATGATCGATTGCGAGATAGAGCGTGCTCGATGTAGGGCTGTTAGCCACAACCACAGGCCCTTTGTTTGTACCTAGCATTAGGCTCGCGTAGCTATCGAGTATTAATCCTGAGCTTTGTGTGCCTTCACCCGTGGCTGAGTGACACTCAATACAAGATGCTTGGAAGATAGGTTGCACTTGATGTTTAAAGCTGACATTAGGAGTCAGGCCTAAAAAAAACACCAGAAAAATTAATGCAGACAGTAAGAGGATTTTGAGGGCGGTCATAATGACCTCCTTAAATACAAAAGTAATATAAAGCCGACTCACAGCCGAGTTTACAGTTACCTTAACTATAGTTGTTACTGCTAAATAACGTGTGTTAAGCGAAGGGGAACTGGAGCGGTAGCAGGCTTTATTGCGCTCAAGTTGATGCAGAATAATTTTTGCTGTGCAGCGATATGCCAGGCTAGTTGTTGTGAGCGACGACTGCCTAATCGGGCGTCACAATCAGGCCTAACGGCGCAAGTAGCTGCTCCTGTTGCCACTGATTAATCATGACACCTTCAAGGCTCACTACGCGCAGATCGAGTCCATCGAGTTCAACTCGGGTGATATTCGCACCTTGTAACTCAAAGCTGCCCCATTGTTCTGGCGAGAACTCGCCGCCGCTTAAATCGCTGCCTTTCATCGATGCGCCAGTTAAATTAGCGCCACGCCAGCGATTATCAAATAGCTCACACTCTTCCAGTAACATGCCGCCAAAATCGGCATAGGCTAAGTTACAGTTGGTGATATAGGCCGAGCAGAAATAGCTTTTAGAGGTAATGTAATTAGCAAAACTAGCGCGGCTAAAGTCGCTACCTTGTAGGTTAGACTCACGCATCTCAAGGCCGTAACAACGGGCCCCTTTAAAGATCGCCATACTCAAATTACAGTGTTTAAAGCTGGCATTGGTCAGGGTGGCGTAACTAAAGTCACAGCCCTTATCCTCACCTGGCACAATAAACTTACAGTGGATAAACTGGGCATCAGTTAAGTCGCTATGATTAAAGCGGCATTGATAAAAGCTGCAGCGCTCAAAGCGCGCATCTTGCAAGTCCTGATCAGAGAAGTCTTCATCATTAAAGATTTGGTCAACGGCGTGCATGAGCTGTTCCTTAGCGGTAAACGTTGCATTAACGATAGCCTCTGCAATTGGCATTTAGCATTAGCGTTAAGCTTGGCTAACAGTGATATCGGTTTTCTCTGGCTCCGAGATCCGTGTCGCCAAAATATAACAGGCAATACCCATAATCGCGTTAGTAATAGGTAGCGCTAAGAGCAAACCTTTCACTCCACCTAAATATGAGCCCAGCGCCGCTAACGGCAGCATGATTAAAAACAGACGGCACACGTTTAAGATAAGTGAGCTCATCGGCCTGTGATAGGCATTAAGTGAGGTCGCCACTAAAATCACCACCCCAAGCGGACCATAAGCAGCTGGCATAACTAAAATATAGAAACTGAGCCATTCAATCACCTGCGGGTCGCTACTAAACAGCTCTGCCAATGGTCTGGCTAAAAACAGCAGTGGTAAATACAGCAAGGTTTGGAACACCAATACAAATTTAAGTGACAGCAATAGCGCGCTACGGGCACGCTGGGGTTGCCCCGCGCCCAGGTTTTGCGCCACAAATGGCACTAGGCTAGATGACAACGCCATCACAGCAATCAGCATCACTGACTCTAAGCGAGTTCCGGCACCAAAGGCGGCCACCGCGCTATGGTCGATACGCGCCAGCATCGCCATAATAATGGCATTGGCTAGCGGGTTAAGTAAGTTCATCATCGCTGCAGGTTGAGCAATATGCGCCAGCTGCTTCCAGTTGCATTTCAGGCGAGTTATGTTGAGTTCAACAAAGCCGACTAAGTGGCGCTTAAAAATCAACAGATGAGTCGACAGTGACAGCGCCACCACCCAAGAGATCACGGTCGCAATCGCCGCACCTTCAATCTCTAAGCGTGGGAATGGCCCAATACCAAAAATCAGCAATGGGTCGAGAATAAGGTTGATTAATGCCGCGAGCATCATGATTTTTGCTGGAGAACGAGTATCCCCTGTGGCGCGCAGGCCTTGGTTACCCACCATTAGCAGCACCAGTAGTGGCGCCCCTAAGTACCAGATAAACATATAGTCATGAATAAGCGGTAAGCTGGACTGGTTGGCACCAAGCAGGCTAAATAGCGGGTCGATACACAGGCTGCCGAGTAGAGCGATAAAGGCAATAAGCAAGAAGGTCAGCATTAATGCATCGTGTAAAAACACCTTTGCCTTATCTGCATGTCCGCCGCCAATCAAGCGCCCTAGGTTAGTCGATACTCCAGCGCCAATACCGATAGCAATACTTGAAATAATCAAGGTCACGGGAAAGGTAAAACTGATCGCCGCTAAGGCTTCGGTGCCTAATTGGCTGATAAAAAAAGTGTCAACGAGGCTGAACCCGAGAATGGTTAAAATACCAATCAGGTTTGGAAGGCTCATATTTAGCAGTACACGACCAATTGGCTGAGATAGCAGCCCGTGTCTGTCTTTCATAGGGAACTCTTGCCTAGTCTTTACTCGGAGGGCGAATTCTATCAGGATTGCCACAAATTTTATCCGGCTGGGTCAAAAAAATCGGATTTATTTTGTAAATGGGGCTTGGAACCGAGCACATTAACCCCCATGTATCGAACATCAAGCGACAGTTTTGGTTTTACTTAAGTGAAATCGAGTAAAGTCGTTACTATCTTTAAAAGCCTGCAGATAAGTTAGGCATAAAAACAATTGGAGTATCCATCGATGAATATTCGTCCATTACATGATCGTGTCATAGTTAAGCGTTCAGAAGTTGAATCAAAGTCAGCGGGTGGCATCGTGCTAACAGGCAGCGCAGCAGAGCAATCTAGCCGCGGTGAAGTTCTTGCTGTAGGCAACGGACGTATTCTTGAAAACGGTACTGTTCAGCCACTTGACGTTAAAGTTGGCGACATCGTTATCTTCAACGAAGGTTACGGCGTAAAGAAAGAAAAAATTGATGGTGAAGAAGTGCTAATCCTTTCTGAATCAGATCTAATGGCTGTAGTGAGCTAATTCACTCTATTTAGACATTTTCCAATACTGATGCGTGATCGAGCGACTGGCCAACAACGCATTAGTCATTTCAAAAGAATTTAAAGGACATTAAAGATGGCAGCTAAAGAAGTATTATTTGGTAATGACGCACGCGTAAAAATGCTAGCAGGCGTTAACGTTCTAGCTAACGCAGTTAAAGTTACCCTAGGCCCAAAAGGTCGTAACGTTGTACTAGACAAGAGCTTTGGTGCTCCACTTATCACTAAAGATGGTGTGTCAGTAGCAAAAGAGATCGAACTAGAAGATAAGTTCGAAAACATGGGCGCACAAATGGTTAAAGAAGTTGCTTCTAAAGCCAACGATGCAGCCGGTGACGGTACTACAACTGCAACAGTACTTGCGCAAGCAATCGTAACTGAAGGCCTAAAAGCCGTTGCAGCAGGCATGAACCCAATGGATCTTAAGCGCGGTATCGACAAAGCGGTAATCGCTGCTGTTGCCGAGCTTAAAAACCTATCTCAAGAGTGTTCAGACACTAAAGCGATTGCTCAAGTTGGTACCATCTCTGCTAACTCAGACGAGTCAATTGGTGAAATCATCGCAACTGCGATGGAGCGCGTAGGTAAAGAAGGCGTTATCACTGTTGAAGAAGGTCAAGCACTAGAGAACGAGCTAGACGTAGTTGAAGGTATGCAGTTTGACCGCGGTTACCTATCTCCATACTTCATCAACAAGCCAGAAACTGGCAGCGTTGAACTAGAAAGCCCATTCATCCTTCTAGTAGACAAAAAAGTATCTAACATCCGTGAATTGCTACCAATCCTTGAAGGTCTAGCTAAAACAGGTAAGCCACTGCTTATCGTTGCTGAAGACGTTGAAGGTGAAGCACTAGCAACACTAGTAGTAAACAACATGCGCGGTATCGTTAAAGTTGCTGCTGTTAAGGCACCAGGTTTTGGCGATCGTCGTAAAGCAATGCTACAAGATATCGCTATCCTAACTGGCGGTACTGTTATTGCCGAAGAGATTGGTCTAGAGCTTGAAAAAGCCACTCTAGAAGATCTAGGTACTGCTAAGCGCGTTATCATCACTAAAGATGACACAACCATTATCGACGGTAACGGTGAAGAGGCTCAAATCAAGTCTCGCGTAGCACAGATCAAAATCCAGGCTGAAGAATCAACTTCAGATTACGACAAAGAGAAGCTTCAAGAGCGTATGGCTAAACTTGCAGGCGGCGTAGCCGTAATCAAGGTTGGCGCAGCGACTGAAGTTGAAATGAAAGAAAAGAAAGCACGCGTAGAAGACGCACTACACGCAACTCGCGCAGCGGTTGAAGAAGGTGTGGTTGCTGGTGGTGGTGTTGCACTAGTACGCGTAGCAAGCAAAATTGGTGAAGTAGAAGTACTTAACGAAGACCAGAAGCACGGTGTGATCATCGCACTACGTGCAATGGAAGCGCCACTACGTCAAATCGCTACTAACGCGGGTGAAGAAGGTTCAGTTGTTGCTAACAATGTGAAGAACGGCACGGGTAACTACGGTTACAACGCAGGTAACGACACATATGGTGACATGCTAGAGATGGGTATTCTTGACCCAACTAAAGTAACTCGTAGCGCGCTACAGTTCGCCTCTTCAATTGCCGGTCTAATGATCACAACCGAGTGTATGGTTGCTGAAGTTAAAGACGATGCAGCTGATATGGGCGGCATGGGCGGTATGGGTGGTATGGGCGGTATGGGCGGCATGGGCATGTAAGCCTTTGTGTACTCAAGCCCTTTAAAATCAAAGGTTTACATAAGTGTGTTATACGCTAATGTTATACAGTTGATTGCTACAAAAAGTTATACACCAAGAGGGGAGTCGTAAGGCTCCCTTTTTGTTGCCTGTATCTTGGTGGGCTTAGAACTTAGAGTCTCCGCCTCTGAAGCGGAGACTAGTAAGGTGTGCTCTGATCGAGAGCATACCCAAGTCTGAAAGGCTTCAGCTTGAGGTAAGTCAGAGCGTAGGGATAGACGATAGACATCCGACTCAGGGATACTGCAACTGGGGGCTGGGTCTTAGCGTCACATAAGGTGTCGTATGAATCGTATGACACTTCTTTTTTTGGTTATGCTCATTTTGTTAGAACAATGGGTGGTGATAGTCCGGCTCATAACTTTACGGGGCAAACTTGGAGTCTAGTAAGGTGTGCACTGATCGAGTGCATACCTCATGTTTCTTCATAATCCAGATTTGTTTTCTGAGTTCGATCAGGAGTTGATCAGTTGAGTCGGCATTAAGTGACTGTTGTCACAAGAAAAAGTCTCATGTACGAGACTATCGAGACAAGAAGTATTGTCTATGGTTATCCTCCGCGCCTCAAATAACACAGGAGATATTTAAGCCATGCTAATAGATACTATTCAACCAATCCCGACAACTTATCAAGCACAAATAGACAGCACATGTGACGCTCTGGCTATGGTCATGACTGATGAGGTACACAACGCCACCTCAGAGGATGCACTTGAGATTTATTGGGATGTCCATCAGACACCAGAGGCGGCAAACAGCGCATTACTATCAGGTCTCCCTTGTATCATCAGTCCGACCTTAAGTCTCTATGCGGTCGCGGCCAGATAAGGCACTAAACAGGGTCTGAGAGACGCAAGCCTTTAAACCCTAGACCTTATACAGATGAGTCGATAAGTCCTTGCTGAGGATCAAATAGGAGCCTTGTCGACCATCCAGATAATGACTGCTGTAACGTCTAATCGCCTCATCTTGTCGTCATCAGTGAGAGGCTAAAGTTTACTCAATCAGACAGCAAAAAAGACCATCAACACAATAATTACTTGTGGCAAAGGCTGATTTATGGTACTTGACCACGCAATCTTAAGGTAGTCTTTAGGTGTCATAGGTAGATAGGATTTATTATCTTGATAGGTATTTCTTACTTAAGGTATTCTCTGAGGATGTCTTGTAGTAGAGAGACGGGACCAGATTAATCTTATAGGCTAGAGGCTCAAGGGGTATCCACAGGAGAGGCTCAGGTTAGACTTGAGGTAGAGAGGTCATCAACAGATCGACTCTTCTTCCATAGTCCGCTTTGAGGGTCCACTTTTACCACTTGAATGTAACTACTTGATTTACCTAATAACGCAAAATCTTCACTGCTCATCCTTCGCTGCGTTCTAGCTTGGGTCGACAAAAACAGGTAACCACAGACAGACGGACATTTAAAGACGCTAAAGCGATCCTGAGTGGCTCAATAAGATCTCATGGCTACCATTGTACTAAGTCAGGCCTAACGTGCCTCTACGGATCATTTAGAGGGCTTACAGCTCCTTGTTCCAGTGTCTCTTGATGGTCGCCAATGATAGACCGAGCACTTGAGCTACCTTGGCTTGGGATAGACCATCGGCTCTAGCTTTGAGCACTGATTGAGTCGTACCTTTTGCTACTGGTCGGCCTAAGGTTTTACCCTCGGCTTTAGCTCTCGCAAGACCCTCTTGTGTCCTCTCGACAATCCTAGACTTCTCGAACTCAGCAAAGGCAGTCATAAGGCTAAGCATCAGCTTTCCCTCTGGAGTGCTAAGGTCAGATACAGGCAGGTCTAGCGATTGTACTGAGACGCCTTTCTCTGTCAGCATCTTAATGGTTTGAAGTACATCAATAGCGTCTCGTCCTAAGCGGTCAAGCTTCAAGACTACCAATCTGTCCCCAGACTCAAGCTTGTGGTCGACTAGTTCCTTAAAGGCTGGACGAGCCATAGCAGCGACACCACCAGATATAGATTCACTTATGATGCGCGTATCCAATAGGTCAGCGACCCTCTCCTTAAGCTGGTGGGCTTGTGTTGCAGCGTTCTGCTCAACGGTAGATACACGACAGTATGCAAAGGTTCTCATTAGATTGGTCTCATGGGCTAGGGTCATAAACGGTGTCAACAATAGTGAGTGGGTTCATCAATGTCAATGGGTAATTTGTTGATACGAGCTATGGGTCACTTTTGATGGGGTCATCTAACGATGGTTTGTTGAGCCTACGTGTATAGAACTCTAAGCCTTAGCGATAGGAATAATAGTGTAGGGTGTCAGTAGCAAGGCTAGTAAAGAAAACAGATGATCTCTATAGCAAGCTTGGGTGGGGTACGGGGGAAATAGGCTTACGACTCTTTATTAAAAGACCTCAGACAATTTTGTGACAAATTGAAATGTATTCTCAAAAACTATTGGCTCTATACAACATGTCCTTATAAGGAAACTAATTGGGCAGCTTTCCCTCTGTATTATATCCGACTCTGGAAGTCATGGTTGAAAGGCCTGCTTTATAGTGCTCCTACGTGAAATCTGAAATAGCCACCAAGGTGTTGACCACTAGATTTCACGTAGCTTCACGCTATAACGTATGATATTTAGTCGATAGCCTCAGAGACTGAAGCCGCTAGCAACTCGATAGCCTCCTTGTACGGTCTCAGGTCTGGGTTCTGCTTGGCATAGTAGGCGTATGACATGGTCTGCCCGTTGCTGTGGCCTAGTAGTGTCGAGGTTATGTGCTCTGGTATGTTTTGAGCCTGACACCAAGTCGCTGCATGGACACGTAACGAATGGAACGCCTTGGTTCTCTTGTCTGTGACCCTCTTCTTCACTCGGCTAAACTTAGCTCCTATGCCTTGTGCCGCACGACCATCCTGTCTATCGTTTGAAATCGTGTCGCAGAAAAGGTACTGGCTACCTGAGGCGGATGCTATGTCGTACTGTGCTCTCAGTAGCTCAAGGACATTGTCAGCAACAGGCACTGAACGGTACTTAGGAGTCACACCTGTCTTCTGTTTACCTGTCTTGATAAGCAGGTAGGGGATGTCGGTATCTAGAATAACCTGAGTCAGCTCTAAGCCACCTAGCTCCGATAGTCGCGCCCCTGTATGGAGGCCAAGCTTGAAGTGTAGGTTTACTTCGGCCGACTGCAGCTCAATCAGTTCATTTAGTTGACGCAACTCAGCGTACTCGAACAACTGGTACTTCTGATGACTGCCATTAGCATTGATGGTCTGACCCTCGAACACATTGTTACCGATCATGTCTCCTCGATTGATGAGCCACTTATAGACGCTACGCATATGACTCAGGTGAGCAAATACCGTGTTGCTTGAATAGCTGGTCTCTAGATGACGAAGCCAGTCATAGGCTTGACGACGTTCTAGGCTGTCAGCTAACAGGTCTTTCTTACCTAGGAAGCTTAAGAGTAACTCAGCGCTACGCTTAGTCTTGGTTAGTGTCGTTGGCGTGACTTGGCCTTTACGGTCTGAGCAATACTCATCGACAGCTTCAAGCAGCGTTATAGAGAACTCTGGGCTATGGTCTCGTCCTGAGGTAACGGCCTTGAATGCCTCGACATACGCCTTATCATCCTCTTTGCCTATATAGTCTGGTGATAGGACTCGATCCCATACAGGTGCATTGGCGGGGATTTCTTGCTCCTGCGCTAGTTCCTGCTGGTTAAGGGTCGAAAGGAACCTATTGTATTGCTTTTCATCCTGCATCTTGATGGCTTTAAGCTCTTTCATGTGATGCTTGAACATGCTTCTTTGGCTACTCATAGAGGACAGAGACAGCTTCTGCATCTCACCTATGAGGACATCTCTCTTGGCTCTAGCGACACGAATGTCTGAGGTGTTTAAAGACCCTTGGATGCGAGAGCAATCTGGGTAGATATGCTTTAGGTTTTGAGGCACACGCCTTACGAACCACCATATGTTCCCACGTTGAACCAAATGTTTATTGTCTGCCACCTGATGACCTCATTCTAACAGGATTGTTATGCGGCGATGTTATACACCTATGTGTAAAGCAAAGCTACTAGTATCAGGGGTTTCGAGACTGGTTGCGGGTTGTGGAGGTGCTTGAGGCACATTGGGCATGTAATCTAACTGGTTAAAATCGTTTATAGCTGCGTTACCTTGCCACTCGTTTAAGAAAGCTAAACGTCGTGGCAAGAAGCCTTGCTCTAAAGCGATTTTTCCTGCGTTAGAACGTAAAGCCTATGTTGGTCTATAGCCTAAAAACTTAAAGCCACTTCTTGTAAAAGAATAGAAAAACCCGAGACTGGCAACAGTGTCGGGTTTTTTAATGCATGAAATTTAGCAGGATAAGCTATCGGGCGAGGTTAAGCAGAAAAGTGTAGTCAGTTACACTTTTAGGGTGTTTGATGGCAAGCCTTGCTCAATAGTGTATGAAACTACACCTTTGGTGTTGTTCGATGTATAAACCTGATTAAAGTGTATGTTGTTACACTTCTATATTGAATAATCGAACATTCAGGGCTAAAGTGTAGCAAGGTACACTTTTAGTTAGCATTACGGAATTTAGTTATGGGCTCTTCACTCGATCAACACTCATTGGGCTTACAGGTTAAACAAAGCCGTAAGCAAGCGGGGCTGACTCAAGAGGTGGCGGCCATGTTGTGTGGTGTCACTAAAAAGACCTTTATCCGAGTAGAAAAAGGTGAAGATGTTTATATCTCTACAGTGTTTAAAATCCTCGATGGTTTAGGTATTGCGATTGTTGCGAAGCAAAACAGTAGTGACAACGCGAGTGGGTGGTACTAACAGATGGCCACGGCTAACAAGCTTGTTTTAGACATGCACCTTGGTGAGCAAATTATCGGTGAGTTGTCGTTCGATACCGCAACTGAGGTATTTTCGGTTAGCTACAGTAATGCTTGGCAACAAGATGGCTTTCCAATTTCCCCAATGATCCCACTTAATGGCACAGGCAGCAGTAATCAAATCTCAATGTTCTTGGTTAACTTGCTGCCCGAGAACAAAGGGCTCGACTATCTGGTTGAATCGCTAGGTGTGTCTAGGGGCAACACCTTTGCGCTTATTCGTGGCATTGGTTTAGATACCGCAGGTGCAATTGCCTTTTCCCTCAAAGGAACATTACTACCTCAGACGTCATTCAGAGAGATAAGCGATGCTGAAGTCATTAAGCGCCTCGAAGATCCAGATGTTTGGCCAATGGAAGTGTGGGATGGTAAGCCAAGGTTGTCGGTCGCTGGTGTGCAGTCAAAACTGAATCTGTTCTATAACGGTGAGGCATTCGGCTTTGCTGATGGCGCGCTTTCGTCTACGCACATTTTGAAGTTTGAAAAGCATCAGCATTTAGTCATTAATGAATTTCTGACCATGCGCTTAGCTAAAGCTATATCGATGAATGTAGCCAATGTTGATATCAGTTACTTTGGCCAATATAAAGCGCTATGTGTTGAGCGTTTTGATCGCCGCTATTTGCCAGATGAGCAAAAAGTGCTGAGACGGCATATTATTGATAGCTGCCAAACACTCGGCTTTAGCGTTAACAAAAAGTATGAGCGTAACTTCGGTACTGGCCGTGATGTAAAAGATATCCGTGAGGGCGTTAGCTTTGCAAGGTTATTTGGTTTAGCGAGTCAGTGCAGTAATCCTGCGGCTGCTAAACAAGATATGCTGCAATGGACGTTATTTAACTTACTTACCGGCAATGCCGATGCTCACGGTAAAAACTACTCATTCTTTATGACGCCCACAGGCTTAGAGCCTACACCATGGTACGACTTGGTGTGTGTCGCGCTATACGATGAATTTGAGCAAGAGTTAGCAATGGCGATCGATGATGAATTCGATCCAAATAAGATCTATGCCTATCAGTTAGCCTCGTTTATCGAAGATATAGGTTTGCCAAGAGCGCTGTTGGTCAACAACCTAACTCAAATGGCCACCAAGATAACCCAAACCATAGATGAGGTTATCGCTATGCTGCCAGCGCTTGATATAGATGAAACAGCATTTGTCGATGCTTATAGAAAGCAGCTATTGGCAAGGTGTGAACGCTATTTAGCTATGGCGCCTGAAATCAAAGAGATTGAGTTGTAGTTCGCCTTGCTCTAACACGGTTTATCAGGCGTAAAATTAGCCAAAATGTCTGCTGGTCTATAGCTGAAAACCTTAAAGCCGAATTTCTTGAAAAAGAATAATAAAAGTCTCGATATCTAACGATATCGAGACTTTTATTATTCTGGTTGTTAATTACATAGCTGTTCTGTCGATGATTTTAGCTGGAGCCTAAGTTTAGTTTTAGTTACCTCTAGCTTAAGGCTATGACTTATCACCAAGGTTACTATTGCAGATGAAACCTACTAGTTGCATCAATATTACTGCGCTAGAAAGACGACTAGCGTCACAGAATCTAAAAACGGGGGGCAGAGAAAACTTCCTCTAAGCCCTAAATCACCTGTTGGCCGCAACCGCACTCATTGCAGCTCAAGGTGTAGGTTTCTTTGCTTTTCTTCACTCTTGTATTCTTGCTACTGCACTGTGGGCAGGCTTGTTTCATCGGCATGTTTTTAGTGCATTGTTTGCAATGTATGTAATAGCCGAATTTGCCATACATTGGGGTGTAATTCGTTGATTCTCCGCAATGTTTACAGCGCAAAACTACCTGTATTGCTTGGCTGTTTTCGGTAGGAGCGGGTTGAGCTGGCTCTGCAATCGTTTGTTGCGCTAGCTTTGCGATAGCGGCTGACTCCGTTGGTGCGCTTGCAAGTGAAGTTGTAGCTGGTGGCACTGTACTTTCGCTTGTGGCAACTTTGTTTTTTTCTGTGTTTGCTTTTGTGGCAGTCGATTTAGGTGCGATATGTTGTTTGATAAGAAATGAAGCGACAGATTCTAGTTCTTGTTGATTGAAGTCTGGGCGTGTATCGCTAGCGTGTATAAATCTGGCAAACTTAGATTTTAGGTTCATCACCTTGTCGAGTTTCTCTACTAGAAACTCGGATTTTATCAGCTTGTCTGATACCGCTTTGGGCATGGATTTTCTATCGATAATGGCGTCACTCGATACCGCGCATAGATGATCCCAGCATCGACCTTTGAAGCCTTGCTGCTTAAAGCCGAGTAACTTGCCTAGTATGTCACTACGATGATGCATTAATAATTCGAGTAACAAGGCTTGCTGTAGTTCAACTTGTTTGATTGGTGAGGGCATGCCTTGCCACTTATCAGTCTTACCTTGATTAGTACTTAGGCTGCGCGTCCATTCCTGTTGCTGGTTGACCTTTACCTGTCCTCTGATGCTCTTCGACTCTACCAAGATAAAACCGTAGCTATACACTATGAGGTGGTCTATCTGCGCGACTTCGTCGTTAAAGCGAAATTTGAAGTCGTTGATGACCAGCACTTGTGGGTGATCTTTATAGGCGCGGCGCAGAAAAAATGCCACGTTTTGCTCTTGTTGCTGGCCTGCAATCGCTTGTGCTGATTGCGCATTTTGTAAGGATTTAGTTTTCAGAATCATTTATCAATAGCGTCCGTTCTACTGCCTAGCGATAACCGATTAGCTAGCAGTTTGATAATTGTGCCGCTCATTTTATCTGCTGTTTGACTGAAAAAGCTACTGAAATTAATATAAAGTGGGGCAGAGTAAACGTTCTCTATTCCCCTAAATTACTGGTTTGCTACACCCACACTCTTTGCAGTTTAAGGTGTAGGGTTCTTTGCGTTAATGCGATTAATCGAGTGAATAATTAGTAAGGGTAGTCAGTTGGTCTATAGTTTAAAAACTAAAGCCAAAAGGTCTTGAAAAGAAGAATAAAAGCCCTGATACCTTGCGGTATTGGGGCTTTTAAATGCCTGAAATAGCGTAAAATATCCGTTGGCCTACTAGGGACAATTAATCTGGCCTATTTACTTTTTTAGGCTAGTGAAGATATTTTTCTGATGTTAGCTCAAGAAAAACCAAAACTATAACTTGCTATTATCACCTTTAGTGGCTGTAACAGTCGTTTCATCGATAAATGCACCTTTCCATTTTTTTGGAATATAACTATCTACGACTCTCGTCTCATAGTTCTCTTCTGAAAGTGCTATTTCAATACGCTTCATGGTTCTAGGAATTATTTGGCTAGTGTCCCCAACAAGAGAGCGAGCAAGTGAAGCACTCATTGCATCAATAGAAATACCACCGCTACTTTGATTGAATGTGGTGTATATATCAACATGATATCCTTGCTGGTACTGTACTACACAGATAAAGAAAGAGGTTGATTCTCCGAAACCTTCTGTTGAGTCATCAGACTTCATAGTCAAGATTGGATCTTGGCAAGTTGGAATCATCACCATGCCGCCATGAGATTGAACTAGTGCTCCAATTCCAGAATTTCCATATGGATTGACGAGCTTAAATCTTGTTGGTTTTTCTGGAAGTTCAAAAGGAGGGATACCGCGACTAACGGTTAAGGTATCCATGCTTTGTTGGACAGTTTCGACTACCGTATCAAGGACATTCTCTCTAATAGAGGAGTCTCCTTTTATATCAATAATCATATATGCCTGTTCAGTTGAGTTTTTTTGCGTAGATGAACAACCTGCTAATGTAAGCAAGCCTAATGCAAATAATGCGCAAGATTTCATGTAGTTCTTAATTCCCTATAAGTAAAATGTTATAAATTGCTATTTATTAAGCCGTGAAATAGTTACATCTGCAATCCTGTTTTGCAACGCTTTGATAACTATTTGGAAGGTTGTTCTGTAGTATTTTAGTTTTTAGTTTTTTGTTTGTTAATTTACGCTTTTGAAGATTATTACGGTATACGGTTGTACTGCAAACTCATCAGGTATGAAGTCTTTTTGTATAAATCGAAGTCAGTAGGGGGCCTCCTGGGTGAGAGTAAACTTTCTTAACTCATCAGCCCCAATTTTCCGCTTGCCTAACCCGGTGCAGACGCGGCTGAGGCCGTCGAAAACAAGGTGAGAGATAACGTAGTTATCGAGCTTTCGAACGAGAGGTATGGATGCCGAACTGGCCTTTAAACAAGGATGTTGTTTGTTTTTGTTGAGCATACATGGCCAATTCTGTTCCAAAGCCAATCCATAGACACCCATCTTTAACAAAGCCAATCCATAGACACCCATCTTTAATGCTTTTTGTCTATTAGTGGCCAACCTCTCTAAATAGTGTACTAAGTTACACTTTTTATATTGTTCGCAGACTAAACTCGATAAAAGTGTATGTTGTTATACTTCTATGTTGAATAATAACAGCCAATCGTAGACACCCATTCTTAATGGCATGTTTTGCAGCCTCTTACTAGGCTTTAGGTATTGCTTAAGTAGGAGGTTGTTATGCCCCGTGCAAGAAGTACCTTAATTAGTCTTGAAGATACGCCTTATTATCATTGTTGTAGCCGAGTTGTTCGCCGTGCCTACCTGTGTGGTGAGGATAAATATACAGGTAAGAATTATGACCATCGTCGTGGTTGGGTTGAAGCGCAAATACTCAAGTTAACGGAGGTTTTTGCGATAGATGTTGCGGCCTATGCAGTGATGAGTAACCATCTGCATGTAGTGCTTTATATTGACCTTGAAATGGTGAACAGTTGGTCAGATAGAGAGGTCGTTGAGCAGTGGCACAAACTGTTTAATGGTACTGATTTAACACAGAAGTTTGCTAAAGGTGATGTGATAGAGGAGTGCATGGTAGCCGCACTCAAACACCTTATCGCGACTTATCGCTCACGTCTGAGTGATATCAGCTGGTTTATGCGCTGCCTCAACGAACCTATCGCTAGACAAGCCAACTTCGAAGACAATTGCACTGGGCATTTCTGGGAAGGACGATTTAAGAGCCAAGCCTTATTGGATGAGGCTGCTGTGCTAGCTTGTATGGCTTATGTAGAACTCAATCCTATTCGGGCCAAAATGGCGAGGAGCCCGGAAGAGTCTGATTACACCAGCTTGCAGTTAAGAGTTAATGCTGCTCTTAAAGGAAAACAACCCGATAAGTTATTGTCGTTTATTGGTAATGAGAGGGAGCGCCAACCAAAAGGCATTCATTTCTCGCTGCAAGATTATTTAATGCTTGTAGATGAGACTGGCCGAATCATTCGTGATGATAAACCCGGTGCTATTTCTCCTAGTGCTGAAAGGCTATTGAATAGACTTAATATTCCAAGTGAGAACTGGGTCAAGCTTGCTACAGATTTTGGTAAGTTGTTCCATGGGCCAGTTGGTTCGTTACAGGAGTTAACTGACTACTGTGAACATCTCGAAAAAAGGCGACGGCACTTTGTCGGAAGTTGTTACGACCTCAGATAAGTAAATCCGTTAAACTCAGCAATTCCATGTTATTAGCAGCCTAATATTCTATGTTGTCTTTCTTCGTCCAAATTTCATCATTTTAGCGACTAAACAATAACTTTTAAGACTTTTCACCCATTTTATCTGAATCAGATGACAACTGACTTGCCCTGCAAGTAGCATTTTTAGGACGGTTAACTATGTTATTGATTAATAATGGGTGGCAGGGTTTTAGCACAAAGTAGAAGTTATTGGTTACTTATGGGTGGCGATGACTTTTTGCATTATTGATTATTAATGTGTGGCAATGGCTTTTGGGATTACAATAGCGGCGCAAGACAAGGTTGGACTAAATAGTCACTTATGCTCATATTCTCAGGTTGTTTGGGTATAGATACATAAGCTTGTTAATTTTTAGGGCGTAGATAAACTCATGGCCCTTTTTTGAGATATACATTAGTGAGGGTTTAGCATGTCTAAACAAGATTATTACAGCGTGCTAGGTGTTTCAAAGGCCTCCTCAAATCAAGAGATAAAAAAAGCCTATAAAAAGTTAGCGATGAAGTACCATCCCGATAAAAACCCTGATGATGCTACAGCAGAAGTAAAATTTAAAAGTGCTAAAGAAGCGTATGAAGTACTGACCGACACAGATAAGCGTCGCAAATATGATCAATTTGGTCATGCCGGGCTTGAAAACAGTGGCCAGGGTGGGCGTCATTACAGTCAAGATGGATTTAACGACATGTTTGGTGGCGGATTTAGTCAGCGTGAACGTGGATTTGGTGGCCAAAGCTTTGATGGCTTTGATTTTGAAGATATGTTTTCTCAATCAAGAGGCGGACAAAGTCGAGTTCAAAAAGGCCAAGATAAAGAGTTTGTGTTCACTGTAGACTTTGTTGATGCGGTGCAAGGTGTTGAGAAAGTCGTTGAATTACCGGTTAATGGCGAAACTAAAAAGATAAAGGTTAAGATCCCTGCTGGTATTAAAGACGGTGAAAAAATACGTTTCACCGGCAAAGGTAGTGCTGGTCTGCATGGTGGGCCCGCTGGTGATCTATTGCTGACTATAGCAACCCGCGAACATGCGTTTCTTGAGCGCGAAAACAACGATCTAATTTATACCGCTAGCGTCGATATGGTGATGGCGGCATTGGGTGGCGAGCTTGAAGTTAACGTATTAGATAAGCGTTTTAAGCTTAAAGTGCCTGCAGGGACTCAACCGGGACGTAAGTTCAAGATAAAGGGGAAAGGTGTTACGGATCGTAAGGGGGCGACTGGTGATTTGTTTGTGAAAATTAAAGTTGAAATCCCGCAGGGTCTAACTGAACAGCAGCGTTCATTACTGGAACAATTTAAAGCGTTAACGGAAGTGAGTACACTTTAAATTGGTTGCGCACTGAGCCATATTACATAAGTGCATAAGCCTAAATTTGAGCATGTCAAACCCTCTACTTATCGCTAAGTAGGGGGCTTAGTTTAATCATAACTTTTAAGCTAATTTAAATATTGGTAATAAATATTGGTAATAAATATTGGTAATAATAGGGGCAGAGTAAATCGCCTCGTCTCTAACGCACTCGTTATCCACACTCACAACCACACTCACACTTACAACTACAACCGCAACTACAACTAGAACCAGAACCACACTCGTATTCATGGTAATTGAAGGTGGCGCTGTCTTTACTTTCTGTACCTTTTACGCTGCAATCGGCTGATAATACTTGGCTGATATTTAACGGCTATTGCTCGGTTGTTAGTGTGCTAATGATTTAGCGACTGACATAAGCGGGTTGCTTGTTGGTAAAACCATTGCGTTTTAGTGCTATCAACGGTGCTTTGCCAGGCAGGCATTTTGGATATGTTATCTAACACTTTGTACACCGATTGCAATTGTTCATCATCAAGAGGATGTTTCTTATTGCCAATTTTAAAAGATATCTCGGCTATTACCGGTGTGTTTTCGGGAGGACGACTCCAGATGGTAAGGCTAAATTTCAGCTTGTGTTTACCAAGTTTAAGCTTGAGTCCTTCGTACACGGCTTGCTGCGTTTGTTGCTGGCTTAGTGGTTTTAACTCCAGCGCACCTAATACTTCAAACTGAGGCCGCTGAGCTAAGGCTGGGAATAATTGGGCTAGTAAATTGAGGTTGTTGGGCACCGCGTTAATAGCCTTAGAAGAGGCGATGCTATAGATAGTACGTAGCTTTGGTTTCGCTATGACATCAGCTTGAAATTCACCAGCCATCATTAATGGCGATTGATAGAGTGATTGTTCGTTGTTACTGCGGAGTTTTAAGGTTAACTGCCACTGTTCATGATGACGACGGTGGCGCAGTATTAGCCCATTTTGCTTCAAGTGACACCCTTTAGTATCATAAAAATTGATGAGTCCATGATCGCTAAGGGCTAGTTGACCTGATACCTCTCCAAAGGAGGTGAGCAGTGAGATTAACGCTTGCTGGTAATCCAGTATTGCCTTGGGGGATTTAAAAGCAGATGCAGGCAATAATTGCTTAAATTCATAAGATGCCGGTACGGGATCGTTAGCATAAGAGTTGAAAGCCATAAGGCAAGTTGCAAGCGACAGTATCAAGCGTTGGAATAGTCTCATGAGCGTTAGTGGTGTCCGTATTCTTGATTCTTGGTGGGTACTCTGGTCTAACCTATTTAAGACATAGTGAATGACTTTTATTATAGATAAACAGGTAAGGGTAAACTTGCTATAAGCGCTAAATAACCCCTCTGTCCGCCGTCACTGTTAGCTATTCAGTACCTAGGCGGTGTTACGTTTCTTCAGCCGCGTATTCTTACTATAGCTTTCTATTTCGGCATAGTTGCTAGGCTTGTGTCATTGGCGTGTTTTTAGTGCACCGCTTACTGTTGAAGCGCCTATCTCTTGAGAGTATAGATTTGCCATGTTGTGCATGGCAGTATAATTGTCTGATTCACCGCACTGGCTACAACGCAAGCTTATCTAGCTATCACCAGCTGCAATGTTGTCTTTCACAAGGAACGCCATCATTATCGCCATCCATTTGAGTGCCGGGACAGTTTTTAATGTAAAACGTGGCTTCAGCACATGAGCGCATCTGGCTGCAATGGGTTTTACCTGTTTCACAGCGAAACTGTGGCTGGCTGATAACTTTATTTTCAGCAGCACTTACTCTAGTGCTTAGTCCAGTGCTCGATGGTTTTGCGGGTAACTCCCACTGCATGTTTTCAATATCATCATTGGTGAGCACTATGGTTTCATTCATCTGCTGATACTTACTGTAACCGACAGCTGCTACAACGATAATGAGTGGGATAGCTAGCTTGCTCAAAAAGCAGGGTTTAATTGGGCGTTGGTTTTGCTGTGGCGAGTGGCTTCTATGAGTGTTGTACTGATTATGCTGGTTATTAATAGGCTTGTTAGCTGATTTGCTCGCAACGATAGCCACGCCTTCAATATTGGCTTTTACAGCTTTGATTTTTCCGTCGCGCTGCCACTCTGAGACATAGTTGATTTGGTCGCCCACAATGGGCTTGCGCGCCATATGCTTTAATACCGATATATGAATAAATATATCGTGAGCACTGGCGCTCTCTGGCTTGATGAAACCAAAATCTTTCTCTTCATTCCAACGAACAAGCGTGCCTCTGTCCATGAGCATTTTGTGTTGCTTCCTTTTTTTTACATCAAGTTATCGTTAGCTATTTCTCTGCACATGTTTGAGTGCAGCTTGTAAGGCTTCATAACGGAATAAGAAGGTATTGGCGTTTGGCAGCGAATCAATCACATGAAACTTATTAAGCTGCTCTTGTGTTTGCGGGTTAGGGCACAGTAGAAACACTTCACAATTAGCGTCTTGCGCATCTTTAATCGCATTTTCCAGTGCTAGCCCTACGGTGACATCTATCATAGGGACGTCGGTTAGATCGAGGATCATGGCCTGGTAATCACCAATACTGGCATGTTGACGCGAAATGGCCTTTGAAACACTAAAAATCATTGGGCCTGATAAGTATAAAAACAGCAGTTTATTATTGGCTTGATCAAGTAAATCGCGTTCACTTGGCGTGAGGGGGACATCATTTTGGTCGGCATCACTTATGGCTTTAACTTGGCGGGCTTGCTCTTGGCTTAAGCGCTCAATGATCAGAATATTAGAGATAAACACGCCTAATCCCACTGCCACAATCAAGTCGACAAATACGGTCAATAACATCACGCCGTACATGATCGCCATGCCCTGCATACTGACTTTGTGAGCGCGCTGAATGAAGCTCCAATCGAGAATATTAAAGCCGACATAAACGGCAATACCCGCCAATACCGCCATGGGAATAGGCTCTGTTAGGCTGCCTGCGACCAGTACTACTAAGGCTAATACTGCTGCACGGGTCATGCCTGATAGCGGTGAGCGTGCACCGACTTGAATATTTGTCACGGTTCCCATTGTTGCACCAGCACCTGGCAGCGCACCGAACAAACCTGAAATCATATTTGCTAACCCTTGACCACGTAACTCTTTGTCTGAGTCGTGCTCTTTACGGGTTAGTGAATCACCGATAACGGCGGTGAGTAAGGTATCGATGCTGCCGAGCGTGCCAAGCACTAACGCATCAATCACCATGGTCATAAAGATGTCTGAATTGATGTGAGGCAGGACTAAAGAGGGTAAGCCCGCTGGGATTTCACCAATGCGGCGAATGCTATCTGTGTCGAATAATATTATTGATAATAAGGTGACCGCGACTAAAGCAACAAGCTGTGCAGGGACGTATTTGCGATATTTTTTTGGAAAAAAGAATAAGGTTGCTAGGGTCAGTACACCTAAAAATAGTTCGCTGAATTTGACGTTGGCTAAGGTGGTCGGCAGCGATGTGAGTGTGCCTATCACTCCGCCAGTAGGAGCGGCGTGTCCAAGCAGTGGTGATAGCTGCAAGATAATTAAAATAACGCCAATGCCAGACATAAAACCAGAAATGACGCTGTAAGGCATTAAGGTGACGTACTTGCCTAATTTAAGGGTGCCGATCAAAAACTGAAATGCCCCGGCCATCATGACGACGGTAAAAGATATCGCCATCCCTGATTCAGGATATTTTGCCACCATACTGGTTAACACGGCAGTCATTATGACCGTCATTGGACCGGTAGGCTCAGAGATTAAGGTTGATGAACCGCCAAATAAGGCTGCAAAGAAGCCAACTAAAATTGCCCCCCACAGGCCTGCTTCTGCACCCGCTCCTGAGGCAACACCAAACGCCAAGGCCAAAGGTAACGAGATAATCGCTGTGGTTACACCACCAAATAGATCTCCTTTAACACTAACATCCTTAAAGCGCTCTCTAAACAAGACTGTAACCTCTTAAGCTGATAATTCGCGTGACTTTAACAAATAGTGAACCCTTTTGCATAGTACAAAGTGGGCGAATGGTTAGCAGAGTGGGGCCGGGTTTGACTCTCAATATAAGATTTTTATTAAGCTCCTTAGCTCGGGAGCCAACAGCCTAGCGCTGCGAGTGATTGGGAAATATTCTTATAGTGCGTCATACTCTTTAAGTTAGGCTTTTATCTTCATTTAGGACTCAGTAATGGCTAAGTTATTATCATCACAAATACATGATGTTGTTATGAAATTCATCCCTAAATCGATTCAAGAAAATATTTTCATTAAATCCCTGCTTGCTGGTGCCACGGCAATTGGTATTTTACTATCGGTGCCAGCTTTTGCTCCTATTGGTACGGTTGGTGCTACGGGGTGGATTATTGTGTATGCGGTGACTGGAGGTACCTTCTCCTATGAAGCGATATCTAAAGCCTGGGAAGCTTGGAAACATAAGTCTGAAAGTGAAAGAAAAGAAGCCGATGATAAACTTAAGAAGCTTAAGCAGTTGCTCGATGACGCTATGATTACCGAAGATGAGTACAAGGAGCGGGCGAAAGCATTAATTGACGATCTCATTGACTAAAAGCGGTCGTGGCAGAGTCACCCTTCTATCAACTGGCATAATCCAAAGTCAATTAACCCAGAGATATATTAACCAGGATAGATTAACTAAGCTTATTAGCTTGGACGCATTATGTCATCGGAACGTTGATATTATCCTTAATCGCCGTGTCGTTCGAGGGGCTTGCTTGTTATTCACAAATACAGATTAACTGCTTGAAATCACTTTCAAATTGAAATAATTCACTATTGCCTAATACTTACTGCTACTTTCCTATTACTTGTCTCGATTTTATTCCTACTTTCGTATGTGTTAAAATATCGCCCCTTTTACAGCCTCAACCTTTACAAAGTCGCTATAAGTCTTTGCAATAGCCGAGGAAAATTCACCGAATCAGCTTAAAATAGGCCGCACTCAACGGTGCTCATTTAATGGCTGACGACGATAAAAGTGAACACTACATGTCGAATTTGACACAATCTGTCGATCGAAAATCAACAGATGAAAATTACCTTGCAGCTCATCCACCTGAGCGCAGTGTTTCATCTACTTCTAACGCCTTTGCCAGCCCAGTACTCTGGTTAAGTGGCGGTTTTCTCGTTCTGTTCGTACTGCTTGCTGTTTTCGATACCTCAGCTCTATCCAGCATTATTCAAGTTGGATTCTCAAAAGTGACTCAATGGTTTGGCCCGTTTTGGCAAATTTTATTGCTGGCTAACTTTATTATTGGTCTGTACTTAGCTTTCGCCAGAACTGGCGACGTCAAGCTCGGTAATCGCAACACCCCAGAAATTGATACCTTCAAATGGTTGGCCATTGTTCTATGTACCTTATTAGCGGGTGGCGGTGTATTTTGGGCGGCAGCAGAGCCGATTGCCCACTTTGTTTCTTCGCCACCTTTTTATGGTGAAGCACAAGGTCGCACATTAGCAATCAATGCGTTATCACAATCATTCCTCCATTGGGGCTTCTTAGCGTGGGCGATACTCGGCAGCTTAGCGGCGATCGTGTTGATGCACTTGCACTACGACAAAGGCTTGCCATTGCAACCGCGTACTTTGCTGTACCCCATTTTTGGTGACAAAGCGCTTAATGGTTGGATCGGTACCTTAACCGATACATTTTGTATTATTGCTGTGGCTGCGGGCACGATTGGCCCAATTGGCTTTCTTGGCCTGCAAATTAGCTATGCGCTCAATGCACTTTTTGGTGTGCAAGATACCTTAATCACTCAAAGTCTAGTGGTACTGTTTGCCATCGCCATGTATACCTTGTCGGCATTAAGTGGCCTAAGCCGCGGCATTCAACTTATCAGCCGCTACAATATTTTACTTTCTGTTGCACTGATCATCTTCATTCTATTATTTGGCCCTACCAGCTTCATCATTGATGGTTACATGCAGGGCATGGCGAGAATGGTGAATAACTTTGTGCCTATGTCTCTCTACCGAGGCGATGCTAACTGGCTCAGTTGGTGGACGGTGTTTTTCTGGGGCTGGTTCATTGGCTATGGTCCTATGATGGCAATCTTCATTGCACGAATTTCTCGCGGACGAACCATACGTCAATTGATCCTTTCTATATCGGTTATTGCACCGCTTATCACCTGTTTCTGGTTTAGTGTTGTGGGGGGCTCTGGCCTTGCGTTTGAGCTGACTAACCCAGGGGTTATTGCGAATGCTTTTGAAGGTTTTAACTTACCGGGCGTGTTGCTAGCGATTACTTCGCAGTTACCGATGCCAACGCTGATTGCGATTTTGTTTTTGATCTTAACCACTACCTTTATTGTCACCACGGGTGACTCGATGACTTATACCATTAGTGTGGTTGTTACGGGGTCTACCGAGCCGAGTGGCGCGATGCGTGCATTTTGGGGGATATTGATGGGACTCGTTGCTATCGCATTGATTTCAATGGGAGCTGGTGGAATTTCTGCCTTGCAATCGTTTATTGTGATCACCGCCGTTCCGGTGTCATTTGTCTTGTTACCTTCGCTGTGGCAAGCACCCAAAATGGCTAAAGCGATGGCGGAGCAACAATTTGGTAAAGCACCACTAAGCTCTCGCTAATCATGCACCAATAAAGTCATTCGCAAAAATGCGGCAAAGTCAGCCTGAGTCAATTTTTACTTTAAAGCCCGATGCTTAATAGTGTCGGGCTTTTTTTATCGCGAAATTGAAAATCGATAGTGTAATATGTTGCTGTTTCAGAGGAAGGAGTCGAATATTTAGCCGTAAGCAGGTATATTTTATGTTGGTAAGTGGGTATGTTGTTGATTTGTTTAGAAGGCAACAGGCTCTCTAGCGATTGAAGCTAGTTTAAATATTGATGTAAAGGAACGATATCACTATGGCTGTAATCTCAGAAATCAACAAGATGGTAATCAACCCGGACGCGCACATTCAGGTGCTGCAGTTAGCAGACTCTGAGCATTTGATTTGGGTTATTGATGATTTTATCGCTGATTTTGAGTCCTTAGTCGATTACTGCGAGAACAAAGCATATTTTAACCCGCAGGGCGCCGACGGAACGCTGTTTCCTGGTGTGCGTGATGAAATGCCCGCTAGCTATTATCAATCTTTATCAGCTCTACTAGAATTGTTGGCGCTGCAACCTCAAGGTGAGTGTTTTAAGCAACACCAGATTGCTAAATGCTGGCTATCTAAAGTCACTTTGACTCCGCAGCAATTAACCTCAAAGCAAAAGATGCCTCATTTTGATTCTTTGGCTGATCATTCAATGGCGGCGGTACATTACCTCAAAGGTAACCATCTGGGGGGAACGAGTTTTTACCGCTATAAACATAGCGAAAAACTAAATCTCTCATTTGATGATAAAGAGATGATTTTGGACATGGTGGAGAAGGTGGAGCAATCAGCTGCTGCGCGTTCGGGCTATATTAATGAGTCTGATGAACTGTTTGAAAAGGTGTTTTCTGTTGAGGCTAAATCTAATCGGTTAGTGATCTATTCTGGCAATATTCTCCATAGCGCAAATATCACAGACCAAGTTGAGTTTGATAAAAATGCGCTTAATAATCGAACCTCAGTAAACTCATTTTTTAACGTCAGCGCGTAGAGCTTCTACCTCTTGCCTAAACCTAGTTTGCTTAGATAAAACTACTTCTGCTTGAGCCAGTTTAACTTTGCTAGATATTGCTGCTGGTTTTGCGGCAACTCGGCATACTCTAAAGCGAGCTTGATAGAGTTTTTGGCCGACACGTTTTGGCCTAACGCATATTGCGCTTTTGCTAAGTCAAAATAGGCTTTGTGGTAATACGGAGTGTTCTTTAAAAACTTACGGAGATAAATTTCCGCACTTTTAAAGTCGTCATTGGCAAGTGCATCTTGCCCTATCAGGTACCAGTCATAAGGCGAAGAGTCTTGTAGGCTCAACAGCTGTTGTTTTACATTCCTTGCTTGTTCAGTATTTCCCTGTTTTGAAAGCAGATAATGATAATTGCTGAGCAAGCTTATTTTTGAGTCAGACACAGCGAGCCCATAACGATAAAGTGCATCAGATGTTACTACATCTCCCTTACGGCGATGTACAATCGCCATCATATTGATCAAGGGAGCATATTTATCATCATATTTAATTCCTTCGCTTAATAAGCTATAGGCTAAATCAAGATCACTATCGAGTAAGGCGTCTGCCGCGAGGTTCCGATAAAGCATCGCTATAAATTGACTGTTATTGGCAATTTTACCGACGCGATCATAACGACCTGGGAAATAGTCCAGTATTAGGTAGTTTCTAGTCGAAAAATAAAAGCCCTTATTTTCTTTTTCGCTGCCACTCTTTTCATAAAGAAAAGTGCGTACATGATTCGATGTTACAGCGAAATCAGCGGTAATATCTAACAGTAGTGGCTCGGTATGCATAACTTGAAATACAGTCTCTACACCAAGCTCTTTTGCTACGGCGTAACTCAATAAAGCTAATGACATGCAATTTCCACCCACCTTATCCATGGCATTTCTGGCGGGATAGTTAGCACCTTGGTAATTAAAATTAACTAACCTTTTAGATAGATATTCTGATACCTGCTTATGTCTGGGAAGCATGGCGATAGCTTTTTGACTCACGAATTGATGAATGTCATCAACTTGTATTTTTGTCAGTGACACTAGATCTTCATATGTTGGGACGCTATGGCCCGATACGTTAAAAAGCTGATGATTGGTTTGTGGCAACTCAGGCAGTTTTTGCGAATGCTGTGGCGGAACACTTGAGCAAGCAGATAGTAAGTATAATATTGCTACAGTGAAAATCCATCTCATGGTACAGCTCCATTGTTTTTGGTATCGACAGTAACTGGCTATTGCGCTAGGTCAATTTAACACCACTATAGCCATTATTGGCGATATAAACGACAGCTATCGTTCCTATGGGGGCTTTTAGGCGAAAAAAACACTCTTGGTTGAGTCATTACATGGATTAGCGCTTGTAAGGCATGGCTATTTTATGCAAAAGCAAACGGTAAGCTGCGGCTTGTTGTATCATCACTGGCCAAAATAATGCGCTTTAGTTGCAGCACTATTTACAATCATAAATTCAGATTTCAGGTCTTCCCTATGCGTATATTATTGACTATTTTAGTCGCAAACCTTGCTCTGGCTGGTTGCGGTAGCCAGCAACAAACTCAGTTAGCTGCAAAGATATTTGACCCTTGGTGTGAATATGCCGTGGCGGGGCAGGCTGATGCTGTATCACCTGAATGCACTGAAAATGCAGCTAAGGGGGGCGTCGATGCTGCGACTAATCTAGGATATTTGTACGCCAAGGGAATGCTAGTAAAGGCCGACATTAACCGCGCAATGGCTCTTTATCGGGTGGCGGCGGAGCAAGGCTCACTGGGGGCGCAGTATTCTTTGGCTGAGTTGTATCGAGGCGGGGCATCAAGTCGCGCAAAGCCGCAATTGGCACGCTATTGGTACGAACAAGTGGCGAATCAAAGCCACTCTTTACAACATCAGCAGCAGAGTCAGCAACAGCCTAGATATCAAGCAGAGGCGCAGTTTATGTTGGGTCTTATGTACATGGAGGGCAATGGCGGCGAGAAAGATCTCACTATTGCTGAGCGTTGGCTAAAGCTAAGTAGTGATAATCGCCACAACGAAGCGCCATTTGTGCTTGGTAATCTCTATTTAGATGAATACGCTAATCCACAGCAAGCCGTCGATTGGTATCGACTCAGTGCTGAACGCGGTTATATTCCTGCTATGCATCGGCTCGGTATGGTTTATATCGAGGGCAGGTTGGGAGCCGTCGATACGTTAAAAGCGAAACAATGGTTATGGCAAGCGGCGACTCAGGGCTCACCAGAGGCGCAAGTCGATTTGGCGACTCTGGAGTATAACGGTAATAATGGCGAGTCTGATTTAGTACAGGTTTATGTCTGGTTAGATGCGGCGAGCTTTCAAGGTAATGATCTTGCTAAGCAGCGGCTTAAACAGATGGTGGCTAAACTCAATGAGCAGCAATTACAGCAAGCACAGATTAACAGTCAACGCTGTATTCAAAGTCAGTTTCAAAACTGTAAGGTTAATCAGTCATTGTAGTAAAATAGCCAGCTTACCAAGCAGCTAACAGCGCATGAACCCCAGATTTTCCCGAGCAAAACTATCTGCAAATTTTAAGATCCGCCTCAGGTTAGTTGATTACAATGGGTGACTTTATTTTGTATTTCAATCGTTAAAAGAAGGATTTGTACCTTGGATACACATAATACAAACTCAACTCGTCGTAAGCCTTGGATTGCTTTGGGGGTAATCGCTTCCATAGTGGTGTTGTTTGCCGTGCTAGTCATGGTCATGCCTAAAGGGTTTAAGGCAACACATGAGCAGATCGGCAGCGGTAAACCTACAGTCGTGTTTGTTTACGACAATGGCCTTGCTGTGAGTAATAGTCAGACCGAGCAAATGAATGACGCGCGTGACCAGCTTGGTGACCAAGCGTACTTTTTGATTGCGACTACCGGCAGCCCTGAAGGAGAGTTATTGATAGCCAAGCATCGCGCTGATTCAGCAGAGCTGTTACTTTTTGATCCATCTGGTCGCTTGGTAAAAAGGCAGTATGCGTTGAAAACGGCTGATGAACTTGTGCGGTGGATTCAATAAAATAAGCAAAAAACCATCCAGTTTGAGCTGTTCAACAGCGTCGTTATGGAACAGTCAGTGGATGGTTTGCTTGTTTAACGGCTACACTTTTTGAATGGTTATTTTGACCAGCTCTGAGTTAGCCGTAGATGCACAGGTAGGCAGTTTGGGTCTCGACTTTAACTTGGAACTTGGCATTACCGATAACATTAAACTGTTCACCGGCGTTAAATGTTTGCCACTGGGTTTGGCCTGGCAGCATTACCGTTAGCGCACCAGAGATCACTTGCATAACTTCAGGCGCCGCAGTACCAAATTCATACTCACCAGCCTCCATTACGCCAACAGATGCAGGTTTGTCGGCACCTTCAAAAGAGATAGACTTAACCTGACCTGCAAAATATTCATTAACAGCTAGCATTATAATTCCTCGTGATTAGTGTGTTGGTTACTCTGAGAATCTAAGGCTAATCAACCTAAGTTTGGGGCTGAGTGACTCAACGGCGGGATAATATATCAATTGTATAAGTACCAAAATATAATCTGCCTGAGTTTATCGATTAAATGTGAGCGGCGTTTTAATTAGGGCTATCTATCAGTGCTATCTATTAGTGCGGGCTAATACCAATTGGTATAAGTCTTAATGAACGCAATTACTTTATCGAAGAGAACAAAGGTTGGGTGAGCACTTAGGCGAGAAGTATCGATGTCAATTTGGCTGTTTGCAGCATAAGTGCAAATATAAGTCCCAATAAAATCGGCTTTTTTTTGTGTGTGGGGAGGGGGGAGAACAGCCACAGTGATTATGGCTGTTCATCGGGCTCTACTGTTCAGTAAATGCCGCTTCAATCTTTTCTAATTCTTGCTGCTCTTTCAGCTTATATTCTTGTGTCGCTTTTGTATTCGCTTCTTCCAGAAGCGCAGCTTGTCTTTGTTTAAGGCTGTGTTTTTCTGATTTAGTCAGAAACTTAAAGGCTTTTTTATTGGCAAGCGCGTACGCAACCACATCTTCGCCTTTCACTCTACGCTCATCTACTCGTTGCGCGAAACGTTCGTTATCTCGTGCTTTACGCTCTTCAGCATTTAGCTTGCTCATATCTTGTATCCTCATCAGTTAATCACGGTAGGCTTTACTACGTTCAGTTACACAAATGAGAGTTGCTGCACATTCATAAAGCTGATCAGCTATTTTAGCATAATATGGGCTAATAACCCCATGCAATCAGTGCTTGCTCAAGGTTTAGACTATTCTCTAGCTTGCTTTAATTTAGTCACATGGAGTGAGTGGGAACTTTGTTTTCATTTCAAGCTGTTTATTTGTTACAGCCTTGTTGTAAGATGTTGATTCAAGGATTGGATGACAGAGTTAGGATACTATGGGCGACTTAGCCAAGATGAGTAATAAACGGTTTACCATTCGTGTTACCGTGGTTGGGATCTTTATCTTAGCCACTATTCTAACCGCCGCGATTGCCATTAGTTTGCAATATTACTTTAGTAAAAACATGGCTACAGATGCCGCTGTTAAGCTCTACAATCTTACCGCTAAAAATACCAGTAGCTACCTTACTCAAGTCGATAATCGCGCGATTAATACCACTCACTTACTGTCAAACTTTGATACGCCTGTGATAGATGGTGCCTTTAATCCTGAAGTCAGGCAGGCGTTTGCTGACGTCATGCAAATTAACCCATTGTTTTATGGCATTTATGTAGGCATGCCTAATGGGGATTTTTATGAGCTGATTAATTTGGATGCACACCCAATAATAAGAAAGCAGCTTAATGCATCCCATCTAGATCGTTGGGTGATGATTACCATCAGTGGTGGGGGGACATTACGGCGAAAAGAGCAGTCCTATTTCGATGAGCAGTTTAATTTACGCGTGATGCAAACAGAGCCCAGTGAGTATGACGCTAGAGTTAGGCCTTGGTTTGTTGATGCTCATACTCATGCAGTTTCTAAAACAGAGCCTTATCTGTTTCAGCATTTGCAATCTCCGGGGCAAACTTATTCGATAAAGCTCGCAGACTCCGAAATCGTGCTTGCCTTAGATATCGCCCTGTCATCACTTTCAGATTATCTGATTATGCAGGGGGAGAGTGAAAAGGGGATCACGGAGAAAAATATTTATCTCTACAAGCAAAGTGGTGAGCTAATCGCATCGAACCAAGTACAAAAGACGGCGATTGAAATACCTAAGTCTAAAGAGTTAGCTTTGACTGCAAAACAACGCGCCCTGGTAGAAAATACTGAGCCGCTGTTAGTCTCCAATGAAACCGATTGGGCGCCTATTGATTTTGCCATATCAGGCATGCCTCAGGGTTATAGTGTCGATCTACTCAATCTGGTTGCCGATATGACAGGATTAGAGTTGAACTATGTCAATGGTTTTAGCTGGAGTGAATTAACTGAAAGCTATAAAGATCATGAACTAGACATGCTGCACTCTGTGATTAAAACCGATGAGACACGTTTATTAGGAAAGTTTAGCGAGCCTTTTCTTGAGCTTCCCTACGCGATAGCAACCCAGCAAGGAACGCCAGAGATCACGCATATCGAGCAACTCAATGGTAAGCAGGTTGCGATACCGACTGGTTGGTCGATTATTGAGGTTATTAAGCAAAATTATCCGCAGATTGAGATAGTCGAGATGCCTTCCACCTATGCCATATTGCATGCGGTTGAACAGGGGGAGATTTTTGCTGCGCTCGATAGCAACATCATATTGCATTACACAGCTAATCAGTTTTTTGTTAAGCACATCCAATATCATCAGCAGCTAGATTTCTCTCCGATAAAACTGAATACCGGTTTACACGTTGTGATGCCTGCTCACAGAGCAGATATTATTGAAATCATTAATCAGGCTTTAGCTAATATCACCCCGGCTCAAATCAAAGCTCTGAGGGCTAAGTGGTTTGGTGAAGGAGTAAAGCAGACTTTATTAACGCAAGGGACAGTGCCTTTTGAAGCCCTTATTGATCTAGCGGCTGAGCCGGAAAACCAACAAAACTTAATTCGTCGTGAGTTAAATGGGGTTGAGGAGTTTGTTTATGTAACCCCTTTTGGTGATGCATCGGCTGGAAGTGAAGAGCCTTCAGCTGGGAATCAAGAGTATTTTGCGATTGTGGTGCCAATGGAGCAGTTACTTGCGACCAGTATTGAGAAAGTACAGCAATCTATTTTGCTCACCAGCATCTGCTTATTGATTATCTTGCCCGTATCCTGGCTGTTTTCATCTCCTATTATTCGACCTATTAAATTATTGGCGATTGAAAATGACAAGATTAAAAACCGTCAATATGATGCAGTGAAGCGAGTTGAGTCAAGCATCACCGAGCTTGATGAATTGGCGCACTCTATGATGGATATGTCGAGTGCGATTAAGGCGCATGAGGAGAATCAAAAGGAGTTAATGGAGTCTTTTATCAAACTCATAGCGCAAGCTATTGATGATAAATCTCCTTACACCGCAGGACACTGTAATCGAGTGCCAGAGCTTGGCCTGATGTTGGCTCAGGCTGCAGAAAACTCAGAACTAGCCCCTTTTAAGGACTTTAAATTTAACTCCGATGATGAGCAGCGCGAGTTTAGAATCGCCGCTTGGCTGCATGATTGCGGCAAGATCACCACCCCAGAATATATCGTCGATAAGGGCAGTAAGCTTGAAGCCGTTTATAACCGTATTCATGAGGTTAGGATGCGCTTTGAGGTGTTGTGGCGAGACGCCGAGATTGAATATCTAAAGCAAACGATATTGTGTAAGCAAGACGCTAAGCAGTCGGGCGAGCAGTCAGAAGAACTGCTTCTTGCAGAGCTCCATCAGCAGCGATCGCAATTGCTAGAGGACTTTAAATTTATCGCCAAGGCCAATGTTGGCGGCGAGTTTATGGATCAAGAGTCGACAGATCGCCTAGCACAACTGGCTAAAATCAGCTGGCAGCGTCATTTTGACGATAGGCTCGGGCTGTCACCAGTCGAAGAACTTAATCTTAGTGAGCGAGAAGGCGAGGACGTTTATCCGGTCACAGAGCCGTTGCTGCGCGATAAACCTGAACATATTATCAAGCGGATCAATAAGGTGGAGTTTGATCCTAAGTTTGGTATTAAAATGGCGATCCCTGAATATCAATATAACTTAGGTGAGCTGTATAATCTTTCTATCTCACGAGGCACTTTGACCACTGAAGACAGGTTTAAAATTAATGAGCATGTCACCAGTACCATTAAGATGCTAGAGAACCTACCGTTCCCCCCAGAGCTTGCGCGCGTACCGCGCTACGCCTCTACTCACCATGAAACCTTAAAAGGCACGGGTTACCCACGTAAGCTCAGCGCTGAAGACTTATCGATCCCCGAGCGGATCTTAGTGGTTGCCGATATATTCGAAGCGCTAACCGCTGCAGATAGACCTTATAAAAAGGCTAAGCCACTCAGCGTTGCTATCGATATCTTGTATAAGATGGCATTGGATGATCACTTAGATATGGATATCTTTAAGCTATTTTTATCGAGCGGGATCTATCTTGAATATGCGCATAAATTTTTGGACTCGGCTCAGATAAATGAGATCGATATCGCTAAGTATCTACAGCCAGAGTCGTTAAATAAAAGTGCTTAAACGATTATTGCTGTAGCGACAACTAAGCTCTACCAGTTATGGAGCTTGGTTGTTTTTATAACTAAATAAATACGTTATCGGAAATTATTGGCTGATTAATCCTTAAGCAAAAAAAGTCATTGTTGAATGTGGCTGTAGTGGTAGAATGCGCGCTCGGCGAATCGCGACCAGAGTCATCACGTTTCTTTCACAGCATATCGCCTATAAACGTCTATTTTCTTCACTATTAATTCGAGTATTTATGAAACGGATTTTGCTGTTAACCCTGCTGGCCTTATCTCATCAAGCTGTCGCTGTAGAACCTTTATTTGAAACGCCTAAAGATATGGAGCCGACTTGGGTCGACGATATCTTGTCTGTGTTTGGTGCTGACGGTGAGTTTGATCAGAGTAAGCCTATCGATATGAGCTACTTGCCTACGGCCTATTACACGCCTGAGAAGAAATTTGGTGTGGGTTTGCTGATGGTGGGCTTATATAAAACAGACGGCGCATCGAGTGATGAGCAGCCATCATCCTTAGTACTAAACTCATTTGTGTCGATGAACAACTCTTATGGTGTTGAAGTTGAAAATATGACCTTTTTCAACGGTGGTAAGCAGCGTTTACAGCTGGGGCTAGAGCTACATAACGAAGCGGCTGTTTATTATGGACAGGGTATCGAACAAGGTAATATCGACGCTAATCACCATGAGTTTGAAGAGCAAGTTTATAGTTTTAAACCACGCTGGATGACGGAAATTGCCGATAACTACTTTCTAGGTGTGGGCGCAGATTTCACTTACGCCAGTGCTGAAAAATTAGAGCTGGTCGAAACAGAGATGCCAGTAGATTCAGATACACTTCTGCCAAATAATTTTAGCTCGGGAGTGGTGGTAACCAGTATCTATGATTCGCGTGATTACCGCTTAAATGCCACTAAAGGTTGGTTATTCCAAATCGATGCCGGTCTGTATCAAAACAGCGAATATTCGACGTTCTCGACTTACAATCTTGAGTTAGCAAATTATATCGACTTGAGCTCAACCTCTTTGCTGAGTTCGGCGCCAGGTCTTATCGCTTGGCAGGTACAGGGGCATTTCACCAATGGCGATGTGCCTTGGAACATGTTGCCAGACCTCGGTGGCTCAGGAGCGATGCGTGGCTATATCAAAGGCCGTTACCGTGACGAGCAGATGATGATGGGCCAAGTTGAATACCGTTTACCTATTTTTCAGCGTTATGGCATGGTGTTTTGGGGTGGAGTCGGTAGCGTAGCATCAAAGGTGAGCGATCTTAATGAAGAGTTAATGACTTCATACGGCACTGGTTTCCGCTTTAAAATCAAAGACAATATTAATTTACGCCTAGATATTGGTGTGGGCGAGAACGAAACTAACTTCTACCTTAATGTGAACGAAGTCTTTTAATCATGAGTCGTAGCCTTGCCATCATGATAAGCCTGTACGGACTCTTTGGTGTCGCTAGCACTAATGTTTTTGCTAGTGATGCAGCAGCAAAAGACGCAGTAATGGCCGCAGAGCCTAAGCTGTGTAGCCGTAACGCTAAATACGATATTTACGTCAGTGGCATCCATACAGGCACGATGGATCGTACGGAGAATTGGCAAGGCCAAACCGCGCAGGTGATTACTAAAAGTGAGGCCAGTATTCTAGGTATTGGTACTCAATACCATCAAACTGCAACGCTTGCTTGGTCGAACCTAACCCGTCAGTGGCTTACCAGCCAGTTTCATCAAAAAGTGACCGGGTTTCGCGCCCGAGATATGCGCGCCAGCTTTAGCGCTAATGGCCTGAGCTCTCAGGTGGATATTGATGGTGATATCGAGCGTTACGACTCTACTGATATTCCGCTCCGCGATGTCGATACCTTGGCCATTCAGATGCGTGAGTTTTTGCTACAAGGGCGACAACAATTTCGCTTAATCAGGCAGGCATCCGATGCAATAGAGCCGTATCAATATTATGTACAAGAACCGCTGACAACAAATATTGCCCATTGGGGTGAGTTAAGCGTCATTCCGGTTAAGCAAACGGGCAGCGAAGAGGTGACTTATTACTTTGCACCTTCTATGGATTATCAATTGGTTAAAGCCCGCTATCACGGCATTATATTACGTGGCCTTATTGAGCTTAATCACTACAGCTCTACTTGCGATAAGTCCTAAGGTTGACGCTTCATTTTTGCGTTTATAGCTAAATAACAAGCACTCTTTTTAGAGTGCTTTTTATTTATGTGCTTTTTATTTAAGTGTGTTGCAGCAAGGATAAAAGGCCATAGCTTAATTGCACAGGCCTTTCTATTCTTGCAGGTGTTAGCTTAGAGCATCACCAGATAAGCGATAAAAATGATCGATAAAACATAGATAATCGGATGCACTTCACGGCCTTTACCTGCAACTACCATGGAGAACGCATAGCTGATAAAGCCCATCGCCATGCCGTTGGCTGGTGAGAAGCTTAAAATCGTGAACATGATGGTAAAGAAGGCTGCAATGCATGATGGCTTATGATCCCAATTAATTTTGCCTAAACGTCCCACCATGTAAATACCGACAACAATCATCGCAGGGGCAACAATTGCGGTTGAGAACATTGAAAATACCGGATAACAGAAGAGTGCCAATAGGAATAAACACGCAGTAGCAACCGCAGCTAGCCCCGTCTTCGCCCCTTGAGCCGAGGCGATGCCTGACTCTGAAAAAGCGGTAATGGAAGTGGTGCCTAATACACTGCCAATGACGGTGCCGCCAGCATCAGCCACTAATGCGGCGCGAGCGTTAGGTACTTTACCGTCTTTATCGATAATACCTGCATCTTTACCCACACCGACAATGGTCGATAAACCATCGAAGAAATCAACGATAAAAAAGATGATCACGATAAACAGCAGATCAAATAACTTGTCAGCGGTTAGAAACTCAAAATTAAACACCTTACCAAAGCTGGGCTCTATGCTTGGTGGTGCGCTAAACCAGGTTTCGGGGATCGGGGCGTACTGAGTACCGAGCACGGCATCACTGATGAGAGTGAGCGTAATCGAGGCGATAAAGGCGACAAAAGTGGCCAGCTTGATGTTTCTCACCATACAACCTACCGCGACAAAAAGGCTGATAAAGGCTATTGCAACTTGAGGCTGAGTAATGTCTCCCATACTGACGAGCACGGCTGGGTGGGCGACAATAATGCCTGCATTTTTTAAGCCGAGAAAAGCGATAAATAATCCCAATGAAACCGTGATTGCGAGCTTAAGATCTTCTGGGATCGATTCGATCATCTGTTTGCGGATCTTAGTCATGGAAAAGATCAGATAGACGATGCCGGACAGAAAAATACCGAACAGGGCTTCGTGCCAAATTAGCCCAACTGAGCTCGACGCTAACATGCCCTTAAAGAAGCTGTTCATGCTCATGCCGGGCGCTAACATGACTGGGTAGTTACCGAAAAAACCCATTATCAAGGTGGCTAACGCGGCAGCTAAGGCGGTGGCGGTAAAGATCGCGCCTTTATCCATTCCCTCTATGCTGCCCAAGATCGCCGGATTCACCGCCAAAATATAACTCATGGCTAAAAAGGTGATAAAACCGGCGTAGAGCTCGGTGCCAACATTGGCATTGCGCTGTGAAAGTTGGAACGTCGATTCCATAAAACGGGACTGCCCCGTACGTAGAAGTAAGCTAGAGATCGCCACAGTGATGCCTTATTTTATTGATGCGTTATTAATGCGTTCTTCATACATGAGGCTCTATGCAGCGCTCACGTATTCTTCTTACATTAGAAATTCAATAAATTTATTGGCAGATACCACTGGGCTGCCAAGTGTTTGGCAACGGACGGTGATTGGGCTGTAGTCACAAGATTAGGTCTTGTGGTAGAGACTTCTGGACCAAATTTCCAGCGATATACAGCACAATAAATTGTTGGCGCGGATTGTACGCAGCTGCTGGTGGGGCGCAAGCAAGACGGGGGGAAATGTGCAATAGATCATGCTTTTTTGCAAAAACAGCTATAACAATAAGAGCGATAACAAAAACAACAGTAATAAGGTCAGCGGCAAAGGCTGAGCTTATTGCTTGGTAGCCTTACTTATTCGTTGTCGATGCCAGCGTAAAGCGTCGCCTAAGCATTTGGATTAACGCGGGGGAAACTGAAGCTAGTATCATCCCTGCCATCAGTAGATATTGATGTGAGTTATAAGATTCATTGACTAACAAAATGCCACTGATAATCCCTGCTATTGGATTCGCAATACTGCCAAAGGTAAAATCAACCACACTCATACGCTGTAATAACCATACATATAAGCCGTAACCGAGCACTGTGTTTAGCAGCACAATCCAGCCAATCCCAAAGCTATTCATTAGACTAAATCCAGAGGCTATAGCTAGATACTTATCTGCTGAGAATAAAGCCTCAATGCCTGAGACCAAAAGTAGCAAGGTGCCGCCAATAATGAGCTGCCACGTCAGTACCGTCCACCAATGAATACGTGTGCCGAGTTCTTTAGTCATGGTGCTGCCAACAATAATGCAGCTTATTGCGGCCAACATAGCGAACAGCCCGACAGGGTTTAAACTGATGGAGCTTGGGTCAAACAGCTGCCAAGCCAAGATCACAATAACGAGACCGGATATAGCTTGTAGTAGATTAGGGCGTTTTTTATTAATCAGCCAATGAAATAGCATGGCAAATACGGGCACCGAAACCATACCTACACCTGATAATGCCGAGGGCAGTGTCAAAGCCATTACAAAAATGAGGCTGAAGAAGATGGCAATATTGATGGCACCGAGTTTAACTAAAATTGGCCAGTCAGCTCTATTCGGTAGGCTAGGTTTAATTGCCAGTAAAATTAATCCAGCAGGCAAGGCACGAATCGCTCCTAGTAGCAGTGGCGGCCAGTCGGGCAGAGTAAGCTGCGTCATGGCGTAGGTTGTGCCCCAAAAAAATGCCGGGATCATGGCAATAAACACATTCATAAACTACCTTTATATTAAGTGTCTTTGCGTGAAGATATATTTTATTGTGGACCGATAATTTATTTTTGTAAAGTCTCTTCTTGTAAAGTATCTTTGTGTGAAGTATCTAAGCGTTAAGTTTATTAATGGTGTGCCTGCTTGACGCAAATTAAAGGTGAAAAATGGAAGATATCGATAAGGTTATAGCACAGTGGGCCAAAGAGAAGCCGCATTTAGATACGCTGCCGATGGCTATTTTCGGGCGTATTATGTGTTTGCAAAAACACATCGAGGCTGAGATTGCAGCTTGTCATAAACAATACGGCCTGACCATGGGCGAGTTCGATGTCTTAGCGACATTAAGGCGCTCAGGAGAACCGTTTAATCTCACACCATCAGCCTTGTTGTCATCGATGATGCTCACCTCGGGAGCCATGACCAACCGTTTAGATAAGCTTGAAACCAAAGGCTTAATAGAGCGAGTGCACAGTAAAAAAGATCGCCGCAGTGTATCGGTGGGCTTAACTGAAAAAGGCTTTAACACCATAGATAAAGCCATTGAAGACCATGTGCGGATCCAACACAAATTAGTTGAACAGTTGTCAGGTGCTGAACAACCCGCGCTAAACCTACTGTTGAAAACCTGGTTAGCAGGGTTTGAAGGCGCTGGAGAGGGGGTAACCAATTAGATTTAATGCCTTAGATTTATTCTCAGGAGGGTGTAACAGATTCTGTGTAACTGCAGTTTTAGTTAATATGTTTCACAAGTCTGTCTTCAAACTCAATAATA